>JBEHYB010000005.1:0-44917 GCA_048498395.1 Pseudomonadota bacterium | reverse complement strand
TAAGCGGCAATGTGAACGGTCTCGATATTCGAGAAAGCGGAGAGCATCATCTGGACTTCGACGGGGCCGAAGACCTGGCTGTAGTGCTTCATGTAACAGTTATTGACCTCGACATCCGACTGGGTGAAGAAGCGGAAAATCTGGGTCATCAGGTTACGCTCGGAATCCGTCAGGTTCTTTTTCCAGTCGCGCACGTCTTCGGCCAGCGGCACTTCTTCAGGCAGCCAGTGAATACGCTGCTGTGTCAGCCAGGCTTCGTAGCACCATGGATAGAGGAACGGTTTATAGACATGGCGCTCGACCAGTAACGGTGATTTTGTGTGTTCAACGTCATTGGCAATGGCGGCTGATTTCGCGGACATCAAGCAGTACTCCTAAGGTTTTTATGAACGGTTATAAAAGCCCGATTCGGGCGGGAAGGGAAGACAGATAGGTATATTTATACGCATCTATGCCCACTACATATAGTGGTCAAAATGCCGCATAAATACCATATGTTGGTAATATTATTCTAAATGGTCTGTTTCGTGCCCTTAAATTGGTAGCCCCGCAATCATCGAATGATCGCGGGGCCCAATTAATCAAACTTCCTGCGCCGGCATTATCCGTGTCCAGGTTCGAAGGGTATGATCTCAGCCTGCCCGGATGAACGGGCAAACACCCCTGTTTGATAGAAAGCTAACGGTCATGTGGACCGAATGTTCCTGATTATTTCATATCAAGCGGATTGACTGCAGGCCCTTTTGCCTTCGGCGCAGTATCCACGGCCGGAGCGGCGGCAGGTGCATTGATAACCTGTTGCTCGAAAGCCTGGACGGCGGCGGCATCCTGAATCGGTTTCTGGAGCGTTGAAATTTCACCCTTGATCGCATCGCCAAGCTGGCGCGGTGTGACACCGTTTGCTTCGCCGGGAATTGGATCGTCCTGGCCAAGCTTGCCCTTTTTGGTCAGCTTGTTCAGATCTTCGAGGCGGGCTTTAAAACCCTCCAGCAAGTCAGCGCGTGCCGCAGTGACATTGGCACCCACATCGACACCTTTGCCCTTTTGGGCAATGCTGGCAGCATCTGCATCGATCGCTTTTGTATCAGGATCGCGACCGCCCATATGCGCAACGATTGTTTCAGCCATTTTTGCACGCGAGATAGATTGCGTCAGTGAGGCCGGCGTATTTTGCGCGGCGGTCAGTTGTTGCAGTCTCTGATAGGTCACCAGTTCAGGCGCGCCTTCTTTTTGTCGAAGGATGTTCAGTTCGTCCGCTTCGATCTGTTTGAATTTGATCGATCCGTCTTTCTGCAAGTCGCCGCGATAGGTTTTTACGCCGTCACGTCCTTTTGGATCTGTAACCAGATATTCGGCATCGCCGACTCTCTTTTTCTCGGCGGCATCAAGAAACTGGCCTGCGATACCTGATAATTTTGGTACGCCGGGGACGTTGGGGATGCTGGGTACGCTGGGCGCTTTTGCGGGAAGCTGTGTCGCCTGCTGTATAGTGGATTGCGCTTTTTTTAGTATGTCTTCCTTAAGCCCCATATCGATCACCCTCAAATTTATTGTCTGTTTTTAAAATCCTGCCCCAGCATAGGCTGCAAAGGTTAAATAAATTATGAAAATAGGTAAAATTCGAAATAATTTCTGGCAGAAACCTCCTTTCCCGGCGTAAACATGGAATATGCGTATTTTATTGGTCAGACACGGCGAATCCGAGGGCAATGTAGATGCCACCGCCTATATTAAAAAAGGCGATCGCGGAGTCGGTTTGACCGATACCGGCTGGCAGCAGGCGATCGGAGCCGGAAATTTTCTGAAAGACGTATATAAGGGCGCGGTCGGCTGGCCGGTTGTCTATATCAGTTCCTATCAGCGCACCAAGGAAACCTTCCGCGGTCTTTATGAAGGCATCAAGGGTAATTTCCCGCAAGAGCCGAAACTGTACGAAGACCCAAGACTGATTGAAAAATTTTTCGGCGCAGCCAGCCATTTGCATCATCCAGCTGAAAATCTTTCTGATGAAGAAAAGCTTATCTACAGCACAATTCTCGATTTATCCAAGAAAGTGAATCATGTCGATCCTTTCACTTCGAGTCATCTGTTCGGAAATTCGACAAAAGACACATTGACCAGTGTCAAGAATTTCCTGGACGGTACATTTAAGCGTGACTGCGATGAAGGAAAGAAAGATTTTCTTTTTGTCACGCATGGCGCGGTGATACAGGCGTTCCTGATGAGCTGGGCGCATCTGCCGATGGATGCCAAGAATAAGGTCGGCAATCCGCATAATTGCGATGTTATTTCCATTGAAGGCACGCCGAAGAACTGGACGATCAGGAAAATTTATGACGGTGAGAAATTCGAAGCCGTTGATATTGAGATTTTAAAAAACATCAAACCGTTCTCGATCGACGATCTGCCGCCGCTGTCTGCGCAATTCCAGCCAAAATAAAACTGAATCATTCCTGCGCGATCATTTCATAAAGTAAGGGCAGATTTTTAATCTCTATGAAATCTGGCGCGATGGAGATTATATCTTCCTTGGCGAGTTTATTGAGGATGCGGCTTAAGGTTTCGCGCGTCATATCAAGTTGTGATGCGAAATCTTCGCGATTCTGGATCTGTAATTTTCCCCTGCCGTTTTCTTGCATCATGAAAGCCAGAAATGCCGCAACTCTTTCCGGTGCGGCCATCGTTGCGTTGCGTGACAGGCGCAGCGTGTTCTGCCTTAAATCTGCGGCCATATAGATCATCATGGTTGAGGCGAAGGCGGGAGTAGAGGTAACGAAATTCATGAATTTTTCGACGGGAATAATCCGCACTTTTGTGTCGGTCACACTGACCATTGTTGCCGTGCGGGGTTTGTCCATCATCGACGCGTAATACCCGAATATATCGCCCGGTTTGAACTCCATAAAGAAGAAGGATTTGCCGCTTGCTTCGAAATTGACCGCTTTGGCCGAACCCGATTCCACGAAATAGACATCATGGGCGGCATCATCCTTCAGAAAAATGATTTCATTCTTCCCGAAACTTTTCACGGGAAAATCCGGGCATAGTTTCGTTCGGATGATGTCGCTTAGATCGGTATCGCGAAAATGCATGACTTATTTTACGTCATTTCGCAATTGTTTCCAAACTGGATATCCTCGTTTCGCCTTTATTTTGATGGTTTCAAAATTTTTCGCCAGGCAATGCTGTCCGGCGGGCGAGGCGGGGAAATCCTTGCAGACATAAGTCAGGAAACCGCTCAGTGCCTCTGGCGTATAGCTGATAGCGCCTCTCGTTTCATGAAAGAGGTTTTTTGTATTCTCCATGGCTATTTCGTAATCAAGCCCGGCGGAGATTCCAACATCCGCGTCACCGAGTATCTGCGCGCACAAGGCCAGCTCACGATCATAAACGAGAGACAGGAAAACCGGATTGATATCGTGAAGTTCGCTTTGCGTGCCGCTGTTATAGCGGAAAATTTTCGTCAGCTGCGCGGCAGGAGAAGGACCATTCGCCGGGGTGGTGTCAGTGGGCAGCACCATCATTGATAATTTAAGCCATTCGAGCTCCGTCAGTCCTGCCGCCAGCAAATGTGGCTTCGCAGTATCGAGCGAGTTTTTCTCAAGCCGCATCGGATGCACGACTCCGCCGATTTTATTGCCTTCGCCGTCATGGCCGTAATCATGGATCGCGGCGGCGATTAATGTCAGCATCGCCATATCCGTGCTGATAGGCGGTTCGTTTTTAAGTTCGTTATTATGTACCCGCAGTAAAGCGAGGGTGAGGGAGATGACTTCGTGGTTGTGGTGCTGGTTATGGTAGTCATTCCCGCTTTTCTCATCCGCAAGCTGCAGCGCGACTTTCAACACTTCATCGAGGCGGCTGTTCTCGGGGAAATTCATCCAGGTCCGGGCCAGGTCCTGAAGCTCGGTGCGGTCGAAGCCTCTGTTCCTGCGCCAGGCGCGGAAAGCCTGCGACATCAGGCTGCCGAAAGAATTCGGGTTGTCTGATAGTCCTTCTTTAACGGCCTGTTCGTATAGATAGAAATTTACCATCTGCTGTCTCCTGTTTGTAAAAACAGGATAGGCGGGTCTCTTATTTGCTTCTGTGATCTGGGTCACAGTTCTATTACAAAGGGTGGAAGATAAAATTAATTGAATCAATTAGTTACAGGGCACACGATTAACATTTTGCGCATTATGTATATATGCTGTACTATCTCCGCACTTTATTTTAAGCAGATATATTGAGTTGAGTGATGAGCGACAGAAAACAGGATTTTGATTTTTTAAATGCAACCGGCCAGGCGTTTTTTGAATGGACCAGCCCGCATATCGCCACTCTCAAAGTACTTGATGAATGCGCATTCAAACACTATCAGGAATCGCCGGTCAAAAATCATGAATATCTTTTCACGGATCCGGCCAATATCGAGAATATAAAAACCGCTACTTTCGGAAAAAATATTTCCGGAGAATTTTTTGCGAATATAAAAATCGGCAAAGAATTGCAACTCGGCGACAATGTGAATCTTGTTGCGCATGGCCCGATCAAGATCGGCGACAATGTTAAAATCGGTAACAATGTACAGTTCATCACTGTCTTTCACAGTATTCATCCAGATAACAGAATCCCGATACGGACGAGCCCTTTAATTATAGAAGGCGGCGCTGTCATTGAATCCGGCGCGCTTGTCGTCAGTTCGCGCGCGGATGGCCGCCCGCTGATTATTGGAAAGAACGCGCGCGTTCTGGCTGATTCTGTGGTTGTTGCTGATGTTAAAGAAGACGCAGTTGTCGGGGGCCGTCCGGCGCGCGTGCTCGATAAGGCTGATGAATTGCTGGAATCCTTTACTGGCGCTGCGCGTCAACAGGACCTCACAGCCTTGAATAACAAACAGGAACTTATAAAGGCCCTGGGTTGCGACGCGAATATTTTCCTGCCTTTCTATATCGAGGGCGCTGAACATCTCGATCTGGGTAACATGAACCCGTTCATTAATCGTAATTCCCGTTTCTCGCTGAAAGGGCCATTCTCCATTTCGCAGGCTCTGTTCGGCCCGTCCGTCTCTGTATCGGTTGCTGAGGGCGCGTCGGTTTCGCTTGCGCCTAAAGTATGGTTCGGTGCCGGTGCGACGATCAAAGCGTCCGAGGGAGAGCATATTGTCGTGGGTGAAGGATCGATTATAGCCGCCGGCGCGACAGTCACCAAATCCGTCCCGCCAATGTCCATCGTCGTCGGCAACGATCAGGTGAAAAAAGTCATTACCGATAACGACCTCGATTCCACGATGCCCGCATGGTGGGGCGATCTGGCTCATTGTATAGAGCTTGCCGATACAACGCGCGCCTCAATCGAAGATGAAGTTGCCAAATCGCTTTCCACCCCGGAAGAACTGGTCGCCGCGATCAGATCGACGAAGCAGGGACTTATTGAGAGCGCAAACCTGTATCAGCAATCTTTATCCGCCAAACCCGCAATAGCAGCCGGCTTCGATCACTCATAAATGTGAAACAAGCCAGTCCAGCGTTTCGCGGATAGCTGTGTTACGCGTATCCATTGTCGAGAAAATATGATCCGCTTCCGGAATGAGGATATATTTCTTCGGATCTTTTGCACCTTCATAAAACTTCGTGAATTCGCTGGCAAAAAAGGGAATGTCTTTATCGCCCTGTATCTGCAGTTTCGGCAATGTCAGGGACTGGTAGATATCTCCAACGGTTTTTGCCGGACGCTCCGCATAGAAAGCCGCACCGGGAGATTCGGATGAATTGGCATCGGGTTGTTTCGGGTACCATGAAGCGCTTGGATTTTCAGGATCGAAGCTTGGCACGCACGACCATGTGACAAGGCCACTTAATCGATCTTCGCGTTTTGATGCCGCATTGATAGAAATCGCGCCGCCCATGCTGAAGCCCAGCAGGAATAGCTTGCCTGTATAATCTTTTGTAACCTGATCGATCATGAAGGTTACTTCGTCAATTCGTTTGTTTGGCGAAATATCCGTGAAGCGTCCGTCGCTCAGGCCGTTGCCGGTGAAATCGAAGAGGATCGATCCTATCTGATGCGCCGCCGCTCTTTCGGCGGTTTCCAGGAAAAGCTTGGCATGTTCCGTCATGCTGGCCGAGGCCGAATATCCATGCGCAAAAACAACGCGGGCCTTGTTGCCGTCATTGCAATTGACATTCGTCGAGGCGATGCCGCCATGCGGGCCGTCGAGAAACGTAAATACTTTTGAAATTCTGTCTGTCATGCGCCAAGTCTATAAAGCGCACCAAAAAAGTACAATGTTAATTCGTATAAAAAACCGGGCCATTCTTGCGAATGGACCCGGCGAAATTGATTAACTCAACAAGAACTCATCTCATGAATGAACTCATTGGCACGCAAGGCACTCATCGTAGTTTTTAGGTTCCTCAAGAGTGAGCTGGACGTTGTTTGCAACATCGCTCTTGCTCTTGGCCCAGCTGGCTGCTGATTCCGCGCGTTGGATTGATTTCGAACGGCAATAGTAAAGCGATTTAACGCCTTTCTTCCATGCTTCGAAATGGATGCCGTGCAGGTCTTTCTTGTGGGCGTTTGCCGGCAGGAAGACGTTCAATGACTGTGCCTGGCATACGAAAGGCGTGCGGTCGGCGGCATGTTCGATCAACCAGCGCTGGTCGAGTTCGAATGCCGTTTTGAAGACGGATTTTTCGTCATCAGACAGGAAGTCGAGATGCTGGACCGAACCTTCGTTTGTGAAGATCGATGACCAGACATCTTCTGTATTCATGCCTTTTTCTTCCAGTAACTTCATCAGGTACGGGTTTTTAACCGCGAAAGAACCGGAGAGGGTTTTGTGCGTGTAGGCATTGGCCGCGTTCGGCTCGATACCCGGAGAAGCGCCGCCGGTGATGATCGAAATCGACGCAGTCGGTGCGATCGCCATCTTGTTGGAGAAGCGCTCCATGATGCCGTAATCGGCTGCATCAGGGCAGGCACCGCGCTCATGCGCCAGTTTGATCGAGGCATCATCAGCCTGACGTTTGATGTGCTGGAACATTTTGCGGTTCCAGACTTTCGCCATGACAGATTCAAGCGGCAGCATTTTCGATTGCAGGAACGAGTGGAAGCCCATAACGCCAAGACCGACGGAACGCTCGCGCATCGCGGCGTATTTCGCGCGTTTCATTGAATCCGGCGCTTTCTCGATAAAGTCGGACAGCACGTTATCCAGGAAGCGCATGATGTCTTCGATAAATGTCGGGTGATCCTGCCATTCCTCGAATGTCTCGAGATTGACGGAAGAGAGACAGCACACAGCCGTGCGGTCGTTACCCAGATGGTCGCGGCCTGTCGGCAGCGTGATCTCGGAGCAGAGGTTTGACATTTTGACGTTCAAACCGGCCATTTTGTGATGTTCAGGAATGCGGTTGTTGACGTGATCGATATAGACGATGTACGGCTCGCCTGTCTCGATACGCGCGGTCAGCAGGCGGATCCAGAGTTCGCGCGCTTTAACGCGGCTGATGACGGCCTTGTCTTTCGGTGAGCGCAACGCCCATTCTTCATCGCGCTCGACGGCGAGCATAAAGGCATCGGATACCAGAACGCCGTGGTGCAGGTTGAGCGCCTTGCGGTTCGGGTCTCCACCGGTCGGACGGCGGATCTCGATAAAGTCTTCGATTTCAGGATGGTCGATCGGCAGGTAGATCGCGGCGGACCCACGGCGAAGCGAGCCTTGTGAAATAGCGAGAGTGAGCGAGTCCATCACGCGGATGAACGGGACGATCCCTGAAGTTTTGCCGTTGCGGCCGACTTTCTCGCCGATCGAGCGGACATTGCCCCAGTAAGAACCGATACCGCCGCCTAAGCTCGCGAGCCATACGTTCTCATTCCACAGGGAAACGATATCTTCGAGGGAGTCTTGTGTTTCGTTCAGGAAGCATGAAATAGGCAGACCGCGGGAAGTTCCGCCATTCGAGAGAATAGGAGTCGCCGGCATGAACCAGAGTTTGGAGATATAATCATAAAGACGCTGCGCATGGGCTGAATCGTCGCCGTAATACATGGCAACGCGCGCGAAAAGATCCTGCGGGCCTTCTTCAGGCAGCAAATAACGGTCGTTCAGCGTAGCGATACCGAATGTCGTTAATTTTTCATCGCGCGAGCGGTCGATTTCGACCCGATTGCCACGCTCCATTTGTGCAACATCAAACATGTTCTTAATCCCCCAACAGGGCTCCCTTAAGTCGGTACAATAGTATGAGATTTTTTATAGTTTCTGGAGAAAGGCAGTTTTTGAACCACTACCCCTAGTGATGATCACTTCCATTAACCTACTATATCTCGTGGGTAACGTCCAAAAAAATGTCTCAATTAAGATAGATTTGCAAATCGAGAAATCCAATTAATATTTGGCAAGTTATTGATATTTATATTGAATTTTATCTTTGTGAGAATCGTTGATAACTCGTTTTTTTAATCAAGTTACAAGATTCCGAAAAAGGTCGATTTTCAGGATCACTGAAAGGAAATTTCAAGCCTCTGGTTAAAAGATTGAATCAGAATGATTCTCATCGGATTCGGGAATTTCGAGGGCAGGAGCCGCCCGATTCCCGGCCCGTGCACGACAAAGGTGGAGAAGGGCTAATAACCTGACAAACAAGGTTAATGTTTGGATGCTTGTATGATAGAACCCGTGAAACACAAGATTTAGAGTAATCGCATGTCCCATATTATACGTCCCCGCCAGACCAAGATCGTCGCCACCCTCGGGCCCGCTTCCGGCAATCCCGATATGATGCGCAAACTCTTCGAAGCGGGTGTCGACATGTTCCGCATGAACTACTCGCACGGCACGCACGAAGCCCACGCCAAGAACATGGAAACGGCCCGTGAGTTGGAGAAAGAGTTTGGCCGTCCGATCGCGATGCTGGCCGATCTGCAGGGTCCGAAGAACCGTATCGGCCGCTTTGAGAACGGCTCCATCAATATCGAGGCCGGCCACAAGATCCGTTTCGATCTCGACGACAAGCTTGGCGATGAAAGCCGCGTCTTCCTGCCGCACCCGGAAGTCATCGCCTGTATGAGGCCGGGCTCGGATATCCTTCTCGACGACGGCAAGGTCCGCGTGCGCATTCTGGAGCAGGGATCGGATTACCTGCTCGGCGAAGTCATCGCCGGCAACAAGCTCTCGAACAACAAGGGTTTCAACATCCCCGGCGTGATTATCCCGACTTCCGCCCTGACCGAGAAAGACCTGATCGATATGGAAGCGGCGTTAGCTATTGGTGCCGACTGGATCGCGCAGAGCTTCGTGCAGGTGCCTGACGATGTGGCTTACGCGCGCAAGATGATCGCGGGCCGCGCGGCGCTGATGATCAAGATCGAGAAGCCCTCGGCGCTCGAATATCTCGACCAGATGGTCGCGCTCGCCGACGGCGTGATGCTGGCGCGCGGCGATCTCGGCGTTGAAATCCCGCCTGAGGAAGTGCCTGTCGCGCAGAAGAAAGTCGTGCGCGCTGTGCGTTATGCCGGCAAGCCGATCGTCGTTGCGACACAGATGCTGGAATCGATGATCGAAAGCCCGTCCCCGACCCGCGCCGAAGCGGGCGACGTGGCGACGGCCGTCTTCGACGGCGCGGATGCCGTCATGCTCTCCGGCGAAACCGCGACCGGCAAATATCCGCTCGAGGCCGTCGGCATCATGGACCGTATCTGCCAGACCGTCGAGAAGAACGAGCTTTACCGCTCGATCATGGATGCCGACCATCCGGATGCGCGCCGCAACGATGCGGGTGATGCGATTACCGTCGCCGCCGACCAGGTCGCCAACGATATTCGCGCCTCCTGTATCACCTGTTACACGACTTCCGGTTCGACAGCTTTACGCGCGGTGCGCCTGCGCCCGGCGATGAAAGTGCTGGTGCTGACCCAGAACCTCTCGACAGCGCGCCGCCTGTGCGTGTCATACGGTGTTCACTCTGTCGAAGTCGAGGAAGTCCATACGTTCGGTGACGCGGTCCTCCTTGCCCAGAAACACGCCAAAGCCGAAGGCCTTGCCGATGCCGGTCAGCGTCTCGTCATGACGGCGGGCGTGCCGTTCGGAACGCCGGGATCGACGAATATCCTGCGAATTGCGTGGGTTGAGTAATTAAGTTTGACATAATCTTAAAAATATATTATTTTTGACCATCAATTATTAAAGGATGGTTAATTATGAGCGCGCACAACGAATTTTCACGTGTAGTTATCGAAGTTAATAAGAAAAGCGGATACCAACAAGACCTCGCTTTACTGACAAGTTCACTGGATAGCCAATTTAGTGATTGGGCTCGATCGTCGGCGGATAGAAAAGATACACCGTTAATCACAGTTAAAAAAGTCACGCCAAAAGCACACGGACATTCCGGCACATATAATTCCATTCGTGTAATACCTGCATGGGGATGTATGTTTGATGACGTTGCAAGTCAGGCTATAGAATTAAGTCGTTCGACCGGCGGCACGCCAATCAAAATGGCTTTCAATGGCGTGCGCATGATCATTACATCAGCTGATAAACTGGAAAATGTAAACCAAAGATTTGACGTGGGACGTAAAGAACTTGATCAACTTGATCAACATTATTTCGAAGCTGTGAAACAACAATCTGAACCACAGGCCATTGCGCCGGCGATTTAGCGCGAAGCAACTTGGGTTGCGCGGGATGGGACGTGGAGCCACCAGGCCGTGCGGTTGATCGAGAAGATCGGTTTGTAATGATCGATATCCGCTTCGGCGGTCACCGTCTTGATCTGGTTGTCGAGCACCATCGCGCCTGAATCCGTATAGACGATCAGGATAGCGTGCGGAATTCCCTTTTGCAGATCCTTGACAATGGCAACGCGCATGCGGTTGTCAGGAACGCCGAGCGCTCTTAGGCTTGCATATTTGGCAATCGCGAAATCTTCACAGTCACCGCCGCGCGCGAAAAACTCGATCGGGGTTTCCCAGTAATCCGATTTGCCCCAGTTCTTGCTGTCATTGATATAAGGCACGCGGTTCGCCATGGCGTTGACGCGCTGGACCATTGTTTCAAGCGGCAGGCCGCGCATCGTCTCGAGATCGGCTTTCCACTTATTGAGGACATTGGCCGAAGAGGGTTGCGCCATCTGCGTATCGAAGCGCACGAACATCGCGCTCCATTTCGTGAAAGCGGAAAGGTCGCCCGATCTCTTCTCATCCGTGCCGAACAGCTCGGGATAGGAGGAAACGGGACCGATAGCGGCGGAAGCGAGTGTCATGCCGGCAGGGACATCCTTGATGTTGTTCGCCCAGGCGGAGCGCATGTTGAAAGCCGAAGCCGTCACCATGACGGCGACAAATGTTGCGAGAGAGCGCATCGCCCACTGCGTGGCGATTGCCGATCTGATATCGCTTTGTCTGATAAGTCCGGAATCTATCAGGATCTGGCCTAATGGCTTGGCCTCCTGTGACTGGCGGGCGAGAGCGAGTTTGAGTTCCTGTGGCGAAATCTTTCCGCGGATGACAAGCAACTCTCCAAGACGATTACGGTCCAGATGTGCTTTTATTCTGTTAAGTATGCCCAGATGTTTGGCCATGCGGCGCGAATCCCTTTTACCCTTCCCCCTATTAAACGCTAGAAAAGTTGACAAAACCTAAACGCCATGCAACTTAAAATAGCTGTATTATCCTTTATTTACCGGCGATTTTAGGACTTCATTAACTTTTGAAAGCATCCATGCCCCAAAACACCGATTCCGCATTTTCCGCGAAAGCTCTGGCCGACCTCAAAATAGTGGTCGCCGGCGATATCATGCTCGACCGTTATATCTACGGCGATGTCTCGCGCATTTCGCCCGAGGCTCCCGTGCCGGTGCTGGCTGCGAACCGCGAGGCCGAAATGCTCGGCGGCGCAGGAAATGTTTTGTCCAACCTTGCCGGGCTTGGCGTAAGGCCGCATGTCGTCGCTCTTATTGGAGATGACGCGGCGGGCGAAAAAATCAAACAGCTCTGCGCTGAAAAATCAGTCGCGGCAAACGGCCTGCTCGTCGTACAGAACCGTCCGAGCGCCGAAAAAACAAGATATGTCGGCAACGGCCAGCAGATGCTGCGCGTCGATCACGAAAAACCCGTCTCTCTTTCGGGGGCCGATGAGGACAGATTTATCGCGCTTTTAAAGGAGCAGCTCAACGGCGCGAAAGTGCTTGTCCTTTCCGACTACGGCAAGGGCGCGCTGACCAATAAGGTATTAAGCGAAGCGATCGTTGAAGCGAAAAAGCTTGGTGTGACCGTACTTGTCGATCCTAAGGGTGCGGATTACAGCCGTTATAGAGGTGCGGATGTCGTCACCCCGAACCGCAAGGAACTTGGCGAGGCAACCGCAAACCTGCCGAATAAGACGGATTCTGAAATCGCGATCGCCGCACAAAAACTTCTGGAGCTGAGCGGCATCAAATCGGTGGTCGCCACAAGATCGGCTGACGGTATGAGCGTTCTCGCAGATAAAAGCGGCAAAGCCGTACACCTGAAGACACAGGCTCGCGAAGTCTATGATGTCTCCGGAGCCGGGGACACCGTCATCGCGACAATCGCCGCCGGCCTTGGTCTTGGCCTGTCTCTTGTCGACGCGGCAACGATTGCGAACAGGGCGGCGGGCATCGTCGTCGCGCAGGCCGGTACGACTTCAATCAAATTGCAGGACCTTATAGACGAGAGCGAACATCATTCATTCCTGTCATGGGAGGCGGGCCGTGAGCAGATCCGGGCCTGGCAGGCGCAGGGTCTTAAAGTCGGCTTCACCAACGGCTGTTTCGATATTCTCCATGCGGGGCACGTGCTTTATCTGAAAGAGGCCGCGAGTTACTGCGACCGGCTGGTGCTCGGGCTGAACCACGACAAATCGGTTAAAATTCTCAAAGGTCCGACAAGGCCTGTGAATGATGAGGAATCGCGTGCCACGGTTATGGCGGGCCTCGGCTCGATCAGTCTTGTTGTGCTGTTCGGCGCGGAGACAGTGGATCAGGATAATACGCCGGCCGGTATTCTCGATTACCTGCGCCCGGATATCATCTTCAAGGGCGGCGATTACACCGAGGACCAGCTTCCCGAAGCGAAAGTCGTTCGCGCTTATGGCGGCGAAGTGAAGATCATGGGCCTGACCGAAGGCAAGAGCACGACCAATATCATCAATAAGATAGCCGCAGCCTGAGGCGATCTATCAGTTTGTTCGGCGTTTTTGAGGTGGTTTTTCCTTTTTTCACCACAGCGATCACAGCGCGGTCCGCGCCTGTGTTGTCATTCTGAGGCGGAGCCGAAGAATCCTGCTGCTTTCAATCAAGATCCTTCGCTGACGCTCAGGATGACAGGTTGGGGATTCTTATTAGTTTGTTCGTCGGTTTTTGAGAGATTTTCACCTTTTTTGTCATGCCGGTGAAAAACGGTATCCAGTTGGTTCGGACTATCTGGATCCCGGATCAAGTCCGGGATGACAAGAGAAGAAGGAATATGAGCTTCTTCCCCTCCGGGGCCTAATCCTTGGGGAATCCGGAAGCACCGGCTGTCTCCATCGATATAAGAGACACTCCATTATAGGTAATAATTCCTACAAAGTCAACGGCTTACACTTTGTCATTCTGAGGCATAGCCGAAGAATCTTGCTGCTTTCAATCAAGATCCTTCGCTGACGCTCAGGATGACAGGAAGCTAATTTGACTACATATAGGGAAATTAATAAATTTATACACAAGATGTAGTGAATTTATATTGACTTGAATCGCTCAGTTGAGAATAATTCTCATTACTGAGTAGCTGCAAATCTCCCCCGAAAACTAAAAACGAAATCAAAAAACAGTGAGGTCCACCATGATTCCAGAACTCGTTCAGGTTGAAAGCTATTTTGGCCGCAGCGCAGCCGTCCTAAGTCTTGAAGATCTCATCCATAAATTCGGCGGGGTGCAGGTCGGGCAGGCTTTGCAGAACCAGTTTTTAGAGCTGCGCTGCCTGCCGTGCCGGACCTACGCGGTGCTGACTGAGAAGGCCCGTCACGTCTAGGCCCTATCCCGATAGCGGAAGTCCTGATACACTCTGATCCTCGAATTCTTTCCTTCAGAGATCCCTCAGAGGTTTTAATGGCAAATCGTTACCGTTCAGTACTGGCACTGGGAGCCGCCGCGCTGTCCCTGTCCGCATGTTCCAATACCCCCACCCAGTGGATGCCGAACGGGTATAGATATGAAGACAATACGCCGATCTCGAGCCCGGCCCCGAGCCGCCCGTGGTCCGACAAGATCCACGCCAATCTCGACAGACTGGGCGATAATACAGCCGCCTGGCAAGGTGCGGTTTATGAGCTGATCAACCCGCTGCCGGCCATTATCCCGCCCGTCAGTTCGCCCCTCACCCTTGTGGCCGATGAAGATGTGTCGGGTCCAGCCAATACGGCTTTCGATCATTACCTGCGCCAGGGCCTGCTGAGCTATGGCTATACAGTCAATCCGAGCAAGGATAATGACGGCATTCATGTCATCTATGGAGCCGAACATGTAAGCGGCGACAAACAGGTCAAACAGGCGCAGCAAAAACTGGGTCAGGACCTGTCCAAAAAAGGCGCGGCCGACGATGTTTATGAGCTGACCATCAAGGTCGTGGGTATCGACGGTAAAACGCCGATCACGCAGCAATCGACCTTTGCCATTCTTCCCTATGAGAAGAAATAGACTGCAGCAAAAAGCAGTCGGGATGACGGAAGAGGAAGGGTTTTCCTTACCCCCGGCCCCACCTAGCGTGCCAATATCGTATAGTAGAAAAGATAGACCCCGGCATTGGTGCAGCTGATGCAGGCCTGCGGCTGCGGGGTGCTTGGCGTGACGGAATATAAAGGCACGATAGGCGAAGCCCTGTATGTCCCGGCAAAACGCGGCGAAGACGGGCAGTTTGAGACAACAGGGATCGTCGTAATCCCTATGCGCTGGTTGATCGCATTACACATCGGCAGGGTCAGCGGGTAAAGGGTGAGGGTCAGGTCGGCCTTGTCGGTGCCGGTTCCGTAAATCGCCATTTCAGCCGAAATCTCATACTGGCCGGTCGAGACATTCGCCGGGGGCTGCCGCCATTTGGCGTTCCCGCCCTGCGCTGAGAATATCTGGTAGGCGGGATTGACGGTGATATCGCCGTAATCCGTGTGCGCGTCGGGATAGGCAAAACGGATATCCGCCTCGCTGACCCCGCTATCGAGGACGGTTTTGACCCCTTGTGCGACTTCCACACCATAATTGACGATCTGGTTGGCCTTGACCGAGGCCGCCTCGTTATCGATGCCGTTCGAAAGCCCGTCATCCCGGCGCAAAGCCACAGCCAGCATGCCCATCAGGATAATGCCGATAAGGACGTAAAACAGGAGATTGCCGGCTTCGCCTTTACGGGTATTCGATGGAGGTTTTTGCTGCAGCATTTTTCTCATCGACAATCCTTAATAAGCCTGAGGGGAAATGGTCAGGCAGTCTTTGAAATATTTGCAGGCTTCCGTGGCTTCTGACTGCGTAAAGCCCGAAAGCCTTGCCCGGAACATCCAGCTGGCATCGGTGGTGCGTAAAGGCACAACGACAGGCTGGCTTTTCTTAAGGTGATTGGGGAGTTTTTGCTGCGCCCGCCAGATCGCCTGGTCTGTTGCCAGTCTTGTCTGATAGGCCCCGATCTGGATCGACCAGCCGTTATTTGCTGCAGGCATGGCCGCCGCCGGAGCAGGGTTTGCCGGCGCTATTGCCGCTGTCTGCTGGGCCGGCTGGGCAGTGCCTGCCATGGATGAATAAGGATTGGGCATCAACTGTGCAGTACCGGCATTCGGAGTCAGGGAAGAGACCTGCAATGTTCCCAGAGATTGTGCAGCATTATTCTGGGCGGCGACCGGCGCGGCAGGGGTCGGATTTGAGAGCGGATTTGCGGCAGGGGCGGTCACGGGGGCAGTAGCCTGCGCCGGCGCTTCCCGGCGGTGAACCGGCTGGGGCACGATTTTCTTGACCTGCAAAGGGGCCGTGTCCTGAACCGGATCCTGGGCATTCATATAGGCTTCCTGCATGATCGCGCGCTCGGGCGCGACGGATGCCAGCATCACGTCTTTTTCAAGCTGCGGGTTTTTTTGCGGCTGGGCCGGGTTGGCCTGGGCGATCTGGACTTCCTTGACCTTTTCAAACCCGTCATCGAGAAGGCTCGCCATATGCGTATTGCGGCTTGCCGTCGAGCGGCCGCCGAAAACGACCCCGATCACCCGGTCGCCATTGCGCTTGGCGGAGGCGACAAGGTTGAAACCCGAGGCATTGATATAGCCGGTTTTGCAGCAATCCATCCCCGGATAGGTCTCCATCAGGCGGTTATGGTTGTTGTACATATGGCCGTTATAGGACCAGCGCAGCGTCGAAAAGACCCTTGAATCTCTTGGATGCTGGGTCAGGAGATAGCGGGCGAGGCGCGCCATATCGCGGGCGGTCGTCACCTGATAGTCGTTGGGCAATCCGGATGCGTTATAAAATCTTGTGCGGCTCATGCCGATCGCGGCGGCTTTGGCGTTCATCTTTTTGGCGAATTCGCTCTCCGAGCCGCCGACGGCTTCGGCCAGCGCCACGGCAATATCATTGGCGGATTCGGTCGCAAGGGCGGAAATCGCGTCATCGACCCTTATGCCTGACCCCGGCTGCAATCCCAGTTTGCTCGGCGGCATGGTGGCGGCGCGCTGGGAAATGCGGATGCGCTGGGCCGGTTGCAGGCGACCGCTATCAAGCGCGTCGAAAACCAGCAAAAGCGTCATCATTTTTGTCAGCGAGGCGGGGTGACGCAGGGCATCCGCATTATCCTGATGGAGGATGGTGCCGGTTTCAGCATCGATCACGATCGAAGCGTATTTGGGATTTTGCTGGTTGATGGCCGTGGCCACCCGGGCGGGCTTATGGCTTTTTTTCTTTTTGCCATGTGCGGCTTCGGCCGTGGAGGCGTGAAAACATAGGGCAAAAATAGATATGCAGATCAAGCACTTGTAGAATAAACCACGGTTCATTTTCTTAATAGGCCCTAGTTTTGAATTCTTTTGGGTTGGCGGCGGGGTACAGATGATTCCGTAAAGCTTAGCCACATATTACCGCTTTTTAAAGTGTAGAGACAATTGTTTAATTTGTCCATAAAACCGGCCCTTTAGCTCTGTCCCGCGCCTGTATTGTGCGTCGCACAATTGTGCTTGACTTTGACCTGCGCAAGCCCTAATCTTGTAATTGTGCATCGCGACATAATACCAGCGTATGATTAAACGTATGCTAGAAGTTAACATGTTGCACTGCCAGAAAATTAGTACCATACTTACGCACGACATTTAAGGAGATATCAAACCTATGGCCAGCAAATCATCCAAGACTTCGGGCGGCAAAGTTGAAAGTTCAATCATTCCTTTTGCGAATTTCGCAGCCCCTCAATCATTAGAATCAATGGAGAAAATTATGAGCACCAGTAAAAACCACTTTGAAAAAATCAAATCAGACGCGACGGCTACAAGCCGCCAGGGTCTGGAAGCCTGCGCAAAATCCGGCACGATCCTCGCCCAGGGCGTAGAGCAATACATCAAGACTTTCGTCACGCTGGCGCAAGCCTCTGCCGAGCGTCAGAGCGAAGCTTTCAAACAGCTGCTCGCCTGCAAAACACTGAACGAAGTCACTGAAGCCCAGAACAAACTGGCTCAGGACAATTTCGAAGAACTGATGCAGACTGCAACAAAACTCTCCGAAATCAGCATCAAGATCGCGACTGAAGTATTCGAGCCGATCTCGAACGAAGTGACGAAGACAGTAAAAAAGGCTTCTGAATCACTCGCCGCCTAATATAAAGTTTTAAAGTTGCTTGTCCAAACATGAGCAACTTCCTAGAAACCCCTGGCAGGACAGCTCCCTGCCAGGGGTTTTTAATTAATTTTTTCTGTATGACCTCATTGGAGATTTTTTCACATTGGACTAAATTAAAAGGAAGAATTGATCTATAATGGGACAGACAAGCCCGAAAGCTGCCAGAAACGATGAAGATCTCCTTCGCCATCAATAATTCCGCCCCGGTCATGTCCGATGCCCCTTCCGGGCCGGGCAAGGAGCCGCCCGATCACGATAATGAGCGCCAGACGGCGCTCCTGCTCAAGACCCGCACCAAGACCCAGAAGCCGGGATTGTACAAAGTTTTACTTTTAAATGACGATTACACACCGATGGAGTTCGTCGTTCATATTCTGGAAAGGTTCTTCAATAAGAATAGGCATGAGGCGACCGATATCATGCTCCATGTCCACAGGCGCGGGGTAGGATTATGCGGGGTCTTCACTTACGAAGTCGCCGAAACGAAAGTCAATCAGGTCATGGATTTCGCCCGCGCGAATGAACAGCCGCTGCAATGTACGATGGAGAAAGAATAGATGCTTTCGCGCAATCTGGAACAAAGCCTTCACCGTGCGCTGGCCGCAGCAAATGCGCGCCTGCATGAATTCGCAACTCTCGAACATTTGCTCCTCGCCCTGGTCGAAGACCAGGACGCGATGGCGGTATTGCGCTCCTGCGGCGTGTCCCTCACCGAACTGAAGGAGCAGATCGAGAACTATCTCGACAACGAACTGACCTATCTGATCAGCGGCGGAACGGTGGAAGCCAAGCCGACGACCGCTTTCCAGCGCGTCCTGCAACGTGCAGCAATTCATGTCCAGTCTTCGGGCCGCGAGGAGGTGACGGGAGCCAATGTCCTTGTCGCCCTGTTCTCGGAACGCGAGAGCCATGCCGTGCATTTCCTGCAGGAACATGACATGACCCGCTTCGATGCGGTGAACTATATCAGCCACGGTATCGCCAAGGTGCCGGGTGCGGCGACGGATTCCCCGCGCCTCCCACGCGGGGCAGAGCCGGCCAACAGCGAAGAAAAACCCGCGAAAGCCGGGCGCGAGGCCCTCGATGCCTATTGCGTCAATCTTAATGAAAAAGCCAAAAAGGGCAAAATCGACCCTTTAATCGGCCGCGAGAAGGAAGTCGACCGCACGATCCAGATCCTGTGCCGCCGCGCCAAGAACAATCCGCTTTATGTCGGCGATCCCGGCGTGGGCAAGACGGCGATCGCCGAAGGTCTCGCCAAGAAGATCGAAGACCATGAAGTGCCGGAAGTCCTCGAAGGCTGCATCATTTATTCCCTCGATATGGGCGCGCTGCTTGCCGGTACCCGCTATCGCGGCGATTTCGAGGAGCGCCTGAAGGCTGTTCTGATGGAATTGCAGAACATGGACAATGTGGTCCTGTTCATCGACGAGATCCACACGATCATCGGCGCGGGCGCAACATCTGGCGGGGCGATGGATGCCTCGAACCTGCTGAAGCCGGCCCTGGCCAGCGGCGGTCTTCGCTGCATCGGCTCGACGACCTACAAGGAATATCGCAACCATTTCGAGAAGGACCGCGCGCTGGTCCGCCGCTTCCAGAAAATCGACGTGCATGAGCCGTCGATCGAGGATTCGATCCGCATCCTGAAAGGCCTCAAGCCTTACTACGAACAGCACCACAAGGTGAAATATACGGCGGAGGCCATCAAGGCGGCGGTCGAGCTTTCCGCGCGCTATATCGGCGACCGCAAACTGCCCGACAAGGCGATCGACATTATCGACGAAGTGGGTGCAGCACAGATGCTGCTGCCACCCGCCAAGCGCAAGAAGACCATCGGCCTTAAAGATATCGAGGGCGTTGTTGCGGCCATCGCCCGCATCCCGTCCAAGGCTGTCTCCAAAGACGATAAACAAATCCTGGCCAGCCTAGAGCGCGACCTGAAGACCATGGTTTTCGACCAGAATGCTGCGATCCAGATTTTAACCGATTCCATCAAGATGGCCCGCGCCGGTCTGCGCGATCCCGAGAAGCCGATCGGTTCCTACCTGTTCTCGGGCCCGACCGGCGTCGGCAAGACCGAGGTCGCCAAACAGATGGCGAAGACGCTCGGCATCGAACTTATCCGCTTCGACATGTCCGAATATATGGAACGCCATGCAGTCTCGCGCCTGATCGGCGCGCCTCCCGGCTATGTCGGGTTCGAACAGGGCGGTTTGCTGACCGACAAGGTCGATCAGCACCCGCATTGCGTGCTGCTCCTTGACGAAATCGAGAAAGCCCACCCGGATCTGTTCAATCTTTTGCTGCAGGTCATGGATTATGGCCGCCTGACCGACAATAACGGCAAGAACATCGATTTCCGCAACGTGATCTTGATCATGACGACCAATGCCGGGGCGGCCCAGCTCGCCAAAGCCCCGCTCGGCTTTGAATCCGACCGCCGCGTCGATGACGATTTCGAAGAGATCAAACGCCTCTTCACGCCGGAATTCAGGAACCGCCTCGACGCGATCGTGCCTTTTGCTGCACTTAAAAAAGAAACCGTCATGCGCGTCGTCGACAAATTCGTCATGCAGCTCGAGGCCCAATTGGCCGAGAAAAACGTCACGATCACGCTGTCCGACGATGCGAGAGCCTATCTGGCCGAGCTCGGCTACGACCCGGCCATGGGCGCAAGACCGCTCGGGCGCGTCATCCAGGAGAAGATCAAGAAGCCATTGGCCGAGGAATTGCTGTTCGGTAGACTCGTCAATGGCGGGGCCGTGATCATCACTTTCGACGGATCGGCGCTGCAATTTGCCTATAAGGCCGACAAGGCCCGCGCGAAATCCCCTGAAGAAACTCCTGACTCGGAAACTGTATAATGGCCGCAGCAAAAACCATCCTCGTCGCTGATGATTCACAGGTCAGCCGCGAACTGCTTTCGAATATTCTGAAGACGGCGGGTTATGATGTCATCCAGGCGATCGACGGCGGCTCGGCGCTGCGCGTCGTCAAGGAGCATAATATCGCCCTCGCCATCATCGATCACTTTATGAGCCCGCATGGCGGTTTCGATTTCGCCCGTGAACTCATGAACCAGAAAATCTCGCTGCCGATGATCATGGTGACGAACGAGGAGACATCCGATCTTCTCGTGGAAACCACACGCCACCATATCGGCAGTTATCTGCGAAAACCGGTCGATCCGACACGATTTCTGGAGGTTGTAAGGCGTTCTTTGCGCGAACCTGCCGAAAAAACGCCAAATATCCCATCAGAAACCTTCAAACTTCACTATTCCCAGCAGGAATTGATCTCAAAAGCCATTGAACTCGCCAAAAAGAACGCAATTTCCGGTCATGGCGGCCCTTTTGGCGCGATTGTCGCCGATAAAGACGGCAAGATCCTCGGCGAAGGTATCAACGGCATCATGTCGCGAAGCGACCCGGCGGCGCATGCCGAGGTGATGGCGATCCGCCAGGCGACCGAGAAGCTGAACAAGCCGAGCCTTGAAGGCTGCGTCCTGTATTGTTCGAGCGAGCCGACAAGGATCAGCAAGGCCCTGATCGACAGCGCCGGCATCTCCAAAGTCTTTTTCGGGCTATCGCATGCCGATATCCGTGAATTCTATCCGAGCCAGAGCTATGCCCCGGTCGCCTATGAGCAGATCCACCGGGGTGCAGCAATGGAAATGATGAAAGAAGTCAGCGCGTCCGGCGCAACAATCAGAAAACTCAGCTGATCTCGAATAGCGCGTCGATCTCGACGGCCACGCCGAAGGGCAGGCTGGCGACACCGACTGCTGCGCGGGCATGTTTGCCGCTATCGCCCAGCACAGCAACAATGAGTTCCGACGCGCCGTTGATCACCGCCGGATGCTGGTCGAAATCCGGGGTCGAATTTACGAAACCTCCCAGTCGGACACAGCGTTTGATGCGCGACCAGTCGCCCCCGACCGCCGCATGAATCTGGGCGAGGATATTAAGTGCGCAAGCCTTTGCCGCTTCCTGCCCCTGTTCGACAGAGAAGGTATCGCCGAGTTTTCCCTGATGCATCTTCTCACCGTTGAGGAAAGGAATCTGCCCGGCGATGAAAACCTGATTGCCGCTGATGACATAAGGAACATAGCTTGCTGCGGGTGGCGCGGCTTTAGGCAGGGACAGGCCCAGCTCCAAAAGGCGGGTTTCGGGTATTGGCATCACTTAAATTCCTGAATTGGCTTGATTTCCCTCATGTTTTACGCCATCAATCTGATGACTTAAAGGATTATTTCTACATGGGAATCTTCAGCCTTTTCAGCGCGATATCGCCGGCACATATCTGGTTCGTCACCCTGTTTTCGGGTGCGAAAAGAATGGGCAGCGATTCTCTCGGCAATGTTTACTACCAGGCATCCCCGCGCAAGGGCTATAAGCGTCCGCGCCGCTGGGTACTTTACAAAGGCGAGGCGGAAGCGTCGCGCGTGCCGCCTGAATGGCATGGCTGGCTGCATTACCAGACCGACGACGTGCCGGCGGGAAATTCATACCGCCGCGAATGGCAGAAACCTTATGTCGCGAACGCGACAGGTACCGATAACGCTTACCGTCCGCCGGGACATATTCTCGAAGGCGGCAAGCGCGATAAAGCGACAGGCGATTACCAGGCCTGGACACCACCTAAATAATATCAGGACATAGAATATGAAGCGCAATGTAGTAGAAACAGTTCTCGGTGCCGTCGTCATTTTTACGGCGCTTGTTTTCCTGGTTTTCAGTTACAAGACATCGAATGTCGGCGATGTGTCCGGCTATCAGATTATTGCAGATTTCTCGGATATCGGCGGTCTTAAGGTCGGCGACGAAGTGCAGGTCAGCGGCGTAAAAGTCGGGCAGGTCGCAAAGATCGCCCTCGATCCGAAAGCCTATCTCGCGCGCGTGACGATGGAAGTCGCGGCCAATATCAAGCTGCCGACCGATACGGCGGCGCTGATCAGCAGTTCGAGCCTGCTCGGTGGAAAATACCTGTCTTTAGAGCCGGGCGGCGCGGAAGATTTCCTGCAAAATGGCGGCCGCATCGAATTCACGCAGGCTCCGCAGAATCTTGAACAGTTGCTGGGTAAATTTATCTTCAGCATGCAGGGCAGCAAAAAAGACGGCAAAGGCGATGATAACAAGGCTTCCCCTGCGCAACAGCCTGCATCCCCGTAAAATTCAACCATAGAGGCACAGAGTGCACAGAGCTTTTTTGAATATAAAGAATCTTCTCTGTATTCTCTGTATCTCCGTGGTTTTTATCTTTTCAGCCTTTCCTGCCTTTGCGCTTGAATACGAAGACTACCCGGTCGTCAAGTTACGCTCCCTCGACAAAATAACCGCCCGTACCATGACGTTCGAAGCCAAGGTTGGTTCGACCGTGCGTTTCGGCGAAATCTTCATCAAGGTTCAAAGCTGCCGCAAGCCGCCGCCAGTTGAAAAATCCGAAGCTGCCGCGTTCTTACAGGTCTGGCAAAGCGATGAAATAAAACAGACATCCAAATGGATTTTCAGCGGCTGGATGTTTGCATCTTCGCCGGCGCTCTCGGCTATGGATCATCCCGTTTATGACGTGTGGGTCCTCGATTGCCTGGGGCGCGATCCGGAACCGATCCCGCCGCCTGAAACATCGGCGACACCTGCACCTGCGACGGACGGTGCTGCGCCGAATGCGGTGCCGCCTTCGGTCGAGCCTGATAAGGCGGCGGTTGATCAGACGGTTGATGAGACAGTCGACGGTGACGATGATGTGACGGACGATTCCACGGATGACGTTCCGGAAGAAACGGTGCCGACGACGAATATTCCTGAGGGCGCGAAGCCGACGGAACCGGCAACGCCACAGTCTGCGCCGCAAACGCCTGCCACGACTTACGCGCCAGCGCAGGACACGCCTGACACTTATCAGGACGATTCATCGCCCAAAGACGATACCCCCGCGCCCGAAACCGTGAAGCCGGAAACGCTCGAACCCGAGCCCGAGAAAAAACCTGAAACCAAACAGGAATTTCAGGGAATTTATTAAAGCCTAGCCCAGCGCCAGGTTCATATCGAAACTTTGCACGTGAGCGTCTGACTGGTTGCCGTTGGCGACAGTCACAGGGGCCTTGTTGAACGGGTTTTCCGGATCGTGTCCCGGATAGGTTTCCAAATTCTCGCCCAGCACATCGCCGGCGGCGCTGTTCAGAAGCAGCGCGCGGATCTTCTCGGGTGTAAGATCGATCTCTTCAGCCGAGATGTTAAAACATTTCATGATACGTTGCGTGGCTTCGGTGAAGATTTCAGTTGTGCGATGTTCAGGGTCCGGGACTTCCGGCGATATTTGCTGACCATAGTCATAAAAGCCATGTGTGACTTTGTTATAGGCGCTGGTCAGGAAGTTCCTGCCTTTATCCATGAAATAGTAAACTGTATTTCCAGTCTGGCCACGTGTGAAGATGGCACCACTATCGAGATTTTTATTGTCGAGGCGTCTCTTCTCGAGCTGCTCAGGCGTTTCGCCATGTTGCAGAATGATTTCGAAGGCCGACGGGCCGTCCGGCGCGAAGGTCAGTTCGGTTATCAATGTTTCGCGGTCGGGCGTTTTTGCGTATTCATGCAGAAATTCGAAATAAAGAACGGCCATTGCCTTGCGGATATTCTGTTCTTTCTCGGACATATCGGGCGTGATGTCCATGCTCGGCAGGATGACATTTTGGACAGTGTTGTGGAATTCCTCATAGGCGGCCAGTTTTTCGGCTTCGGTCGTGATGCCGTTGCGTTCGAAATAACCCTGGTTCTCGGAATTCATACGGCGGTTATGATTGTCATCATGGACTTTCGCATTCAGGGGCGAATTAAAATAGGCATCGAGGGCATTGGTGCGTGAAGCAACCATCGTCAGTCCGACAGGGGACGTGCGCAGGATGATAAGATCTCTCAATGTCAGCGTATCTACGGTCGGCATGACAACCCAGCCGGAGATAAAAGGCAGGGTCTGGCCGTGATAGCGGTAGCGGTCCAGTTGGTAATGCAGGTCGTGGCCGCGTTTTGTCGCGCGTTCATATGAATCGAAAAAGCCGATAGCTTCGTCGATCGCTTTCAGCGTCGGCTGGTAAGGGAAGCGCCCTGTAGCCGGCGGTTTGTGCTGGTGATAGCCGCCTGTCTCGGGCGACACGGTGAATTCAAGATCGGTATGCCACAGGGCGTTGAGCGCGAGCTGGCGCGAGGCTTCGGCAAAGGAATTTTCCTTACAGTAATCAATGATGTCAGGTTTCTTCAGTTCTTCCTGAAGATAGCGCACGACGGGTTCGAATTCGGGCATCGGCGTGAGATCGCCGGTCTTTTCGATGCGGGCGGAAATATCCCTGTAGACGGCAACGGGGTCTGCGAGCAGGGCCTGTGTAATCGGGCTTTGAACGGTGTCTGTCATGTCATCCATATGAATAATTAAATTACTGCGATCAGGTATATTATTTAACATATTATTTTAACCTTTGTCAAATTTTATTCAGGCGAATGATGAATATAATCAATATATAAGCCTTTTATTCATGAATACAGGCTATTTTAGAGGCGGGGTTCAAATTTATGGACTGAAATAAAATTTCTTGGTAGGTTATCACATTAGGGAAAATAATTAACGACAAAGGGAATATTGAATGAGTGTTTCAGAAAAATTCAATCTGGCGAATATCGCGAAAGCGGAAGATTTCGTGGCGATTTCAGCAAATGATATCGGCGATCGCAAATACCGCCTGATGCTGACAGGTTATTCAGCAGCTCCGGAAGGCTATGCGGAGAATGCCCATAAATTCGTATCCGATCTCGTTGAGCAGCTCGGCGGCAAAAACACAGCGCTGATCACAAGCCCGACAGCAGACAAGGGAAGTATCGATGCAATCGGCACGCTCGTCGCGCAAAGCAGCGGCGCGAAGATCATGTATATCACGTCCGAAGAATACTCGGCCTATATCGATCCGGATAAATTCCCCGATACGCTCGATAAAGATGCCTATACGGATCACAAAAAATATGTCCTGCCTGATAATGCAACATATTCAGTTGCTTCGACGGTTGCTTCGAACGCCATCCTCGTCACCGGCGGCCGCGACACGGCCGTGGTCGATACGGTCAATTCCATCCTGCGCGGAAACGCCGTGGTCGTCGCCGAAGGCCTGACGACAACGCCGGCCTGGGACGATGTCAAGAACCGCGTCAATAATGCTGCGGCCTATATGCGTGCGCAGATCGATTCCCTGAATGAGACCGGCGCTTTGAAATACGAAGTCCGCGGCGGTCTGACCGAAGGTTTCCTCAATGAACATAAGGACAAATTCGCGTTTGTCGCCAAGCCGGAAGATGCGCTGGTCGCGCTGGTCAGACACCAGAACACGCCGTCATCTCTCCCAAGCGCAGATAATGAACACTATTAAAATCACCTGTTTGATTTAAAGGCCCCGGAAGGGGCCTTTTCTATTGTGGCTGTCGGGTGGTTTGCGCCAGATCCTGCATCCCCTGAATGGCCACGGCCTGAAGAGGGGCGCCAGTAGAGAAATCATGCGCATTGGCGAAATCACCCTGAAGTTTGCTGCGTGCCTTACCGAGCATTTCGATCAATTTCGCCGCATCTGTGAAGACGGATTGCGGATAAAAGACCGCCTTCTCGCTGCTCGCACCTGTTACCCCGTCCATCAAGACCATTTGCCCGCTATTGAGCATGCCGCGCGAATCTCCATCAAGAACCATATCGCGAATGGCCTGACCGCCGCCGACCAGGATAGAGCAGCCTTTATTCTCCTGGATAAAATTCAGAAAGGCTTCCGGTTGTTCCATCCAGCATTCCGCGTAGCTGTCGCCATTTCTAAGGATAATCACATGATCGATTGTGCCCGGACGGATTTGCTGGACATTCGCTTCCATGGTAATGGCACCGATGACGGATATTTTCCTGTCAGCAGGAAGTTGGGCGTTTCGTTCTTCGATCAGGCGGTGGATGACGGCTTCATAGCCAAAATCGGTGCCGCCGGTCGCGTAAATATGAGTCGTGCCGTCAACATGCGCGATTTGCTCCCGCATCGTATCTTCAACGAGTTGCTGTTCATGAGGAGGTATGCGCGGCCAGCTGCCTCTCGAGGCACCGCTTTCGCCAATAAGCTGTTTACCTTCCATCACTTTTTGAATCTCCGACATGTCGGTATTGATGCCCAGTTCATTGAGACTTTTTGTAAGCGTCTGGTACCGGGAGATCCTTGCGAATTGTTTTTTTACGGAGACGGCTGTCGAGTGGCGCGGCTTGCCGTCGGGCGTGGTGTAGACCACATTCTTCAGTTCATCAAAAGGATCGACACCATAGCCCTGGCAGACAAGCTCGTATTCACTCCATGTTTTTGACTGGATCGCAAAACGTTTTTCATCCTGTTCAAGGATGAAATCTTCCAGGGCATTCAAATTCTGAATAGCTTTTTCCGAGATGCCGGCTTTGACGGCCTTTTGAGCTTCTTCAGGAAGGCTTGTGCTGTACATGCCGAAACCGTCGCTGCCGATAACAAAGGGAATCCCTTTTCTTTCATAGCGATTGAACGGCGAATTCTCTCCTGAAGAGTAATCATCGATATGATTGAGCAGGCGGTTCGAGGTCAGGCATATTTCCGGGATTGTATTCGTGCGCTTTATCAAATCCAGCGTCGCATCCTGCAATCCAAACCGTCCATGACCCATTCTGAGTTGCACCTGATCGCCATAAGGTGCAGTCATGGCTCCGCCCGGTTCATCACGTCGCGCCTCATCCATCATGGTGACGGATTCGTAGGCATTATTGATGTTATATTCATCGATAGTTGAAGGGTCTGCCGAAAAATAAGGATTTTCGCCGGCATGCGTTCTGGCGACGAAGCCGGGTTTGTTGCGCGCGGCCCATTGAACGATCTTGGTAATCGGCTCTTTCAGATCACGGATGGAATTTTTCTCATGTCCCATGATATCGATGCCGACGACATAAGGGCTTAAGAGAACCTGCATCAGCCTGTCGGCTTCATCGAGATTCCATTCAATATCCGAATGCCGCCATAAGGCCGCCAGAAACCTCAGTTTCACGCCCGTCTCGGCTTCGATACGGGGCAATTCCTGATGCATTGTCCTTATAAGCTCAGGATTGGAAATAATGCCGGCGAAAGACGGTTCGGCATAGACGACACCCTGCGCCTGATAGGCACGCGCGCTTTCCTCCAGAAGTGTTTTAAACATGGCCGGGTTTTTAGTGATGAAGGCACGGTGGGCATAGGCGGCATCAAGATCATGAAAAACACTTTGACGATCTGGATTCAGCTTCATCGCTTGCGTCAGCACGGTTCGCTGCTGTTCGTTCAGGGAACGAACAGGAATCGACTCTTGCACAAAACCTTCATCGAAGAGTTTCAGTTTGATCGCGGTTTGTCTGTCGAGCGGAAGATCGTGGGCGAGCGCCAGCTCCATAAGTTTTTCAGCCGGAAGAATCGCCGCGAAATGCGTGTGCAGGTCCGTACGGGGTTTCAATTCCCGTCTATGGTCGGTCGTTTCATTCTGATTTGAAGACGGCATGCCCCACACTTTTTTCTAAAGTATAGGGATAATATGTTAATAAAAGGTTGGATGGACCGAATGGTTTCCAGGAGATTTAGTTTCTGAATTTTAATGGGAGTTAAATTGGAGCGGGCAAAGGGATTCGAACCCTCGGCCCCGACCTTGGCAAGGTCGTGCTCTACCCCTGAGCTATGCCCGCGTCCTATTTAATAAATAATGGGTAGGGGCTTTATAACGATAGAAAAAAGAAATTCAAGCGGAAAGAAGCGCGATATCGAAAAATCAGGCTCCGACCTGAATGAGGGAGGTAAAATAGCCTCTCTGGGTGCCGCTTGCGGCATCGGGCTCCACGATCACGAGATTGCTCTTGAGTTCAACCTTGTGCGCATAATCGTCAGGGAGTTCGTAATGCATCAGCTCGTCTTCATGGGCTGAATCGCCATAAACCAGCATAAAAAGCTTCTGTTCGCGGAAATATTCGACGCGTTTCACGTCGGCAGGCAGCTTTTCGTCGCAAACCATGACCAGATCACCTTCAGGCAGATGGCCCATCTGGATATTCATGATCTTAACTCATACCCGGAGCCGAAGGTGCGGGGCCTGTCGGGCGTGTTGTCGGCTTGGCGGATGTATCCGCGAGGAATTTCTGACCCTGAACCACAGGTCCCGGTGTAATTTCGTCCAATGAAACAGTAAAACTTCCTGCCATGACCGCTCCCAGCTGTTAATATTTTCTATATTACACAATTTTGCAAAAAATACAAAACTTGTGATGAGGCCTAAATGCCTTTACACCTCTATACCCTGCTTTTTTCGGTCTTTTTTTGTAGTTTTGACCAATTTTAGCTTCTGGGTACACTGTAACGATTAACCCTTAATAAGAATTTAACAACCTTCTAATATGAGCGCGGTTTCTGTGGATAAGTCTGTAGACAACTCCCATCCGGTGACACCGGATGAATTGTTGGCACTGCTGGAAGAGCTGGAGATCCCGTTCACCCTGCACAAGCACCGCGCGGTGTTCTCGGTTTCGGAATCGGAAGACCTTGATGCTCGGATTCCCGGCGCGCATACCCGTAATCTTTTCCTGCGCGATAAGAAGGGGAATATGTTCCTCGTGACCCTGCTGGCCCATACGAAGATCGACCTGAATGCGCTGGCACCTGTTATCGAGGCCGGACGACTGTCCTTTGGATCGCCCGAGCGGCTGATGGCCTATCTGGGTGTCACGCCGGGTTCGGTCACGCCATTCTCGATCATAAATGACAGGGAGCGCAAGGTGACGCTTGTCCTCGACCGGGAAATGATGAAAAAAGAAATCGTGAATTACCACCCGCTGATCAATACGATGACGGTGGGGCTGGCACCCGAAGGTCTTCTGCAGTTCCTTGAAAAGACGGGCAGGGTGCCACAGATAACTGACCTGACACCTGCGCAGGTGCCCGCGGAAATCAGAGAGACCGGAGAGTAGACAAATGTTACTTGGACTTAACAGCAAGAAACCGGCAGCGCCCGCGGGCGTTCAAAGCGCTGATGTTTTTTCGGTTACAACACAGGAATTTGAAACCAGGATACTTGCCGAGTCGCAAAAGCGTCCGGTGCTGATTGATTTCTGGGCACCATGGTGCGGCCCGTGCAAGCAGCTGATGCCGGTTCTCGAGGAACTGGTCAATGCGAAGCAGGGCAAGGTTGCGCTGGCCAAAGTGAATATCGATGAAAGCCCCGAGCTCGCGCAGGCCTTTCGCGTGCAGTCGGTGCCGATGGTGGTGGCGTTCTATATGGGCCAGCCCGTTTCCGGTTTTGCGGGCGTTCGCCCGCGCGCCGAGATTGAAGGTCTGATCTCACAATTGCTGCAATTTCATCAGCAGAACCAGCCCGAAGCGCTCGATATCCCGGCAGTGCTGAAGGCAGCCACTGAAGCGGTTGCAGAGAATAATTTGCAGCTCGCACAAAATCTGTATGCGGAAGTGCTGGCTGAAGATCCTTTCAATGCATCTGCGCTGTCCGGTGTGATCCGTATCTTTATTGCGACGGGCGAGATCGAACAGGCCAATGTGATGAGCGCGAGCCTGCCCGAACATATTGCGAAAGATCCGCAGATTATCGCCGTCCGCACGACGCTTGAACTTCTTGCGAACCCGCCATCTTCCAGCGCGACCGAACTGGAAACAAAGCTGGCAAAAGACCCGCACAATCCTGAAATTCTTTTCGATTATGCCGAGGCTTCTTTTATTGCGGGGCAAAAGGACAAGGCAGTTGATGCGCTGGTCACCATCATCCAGAAAAACCGCGCCTGGGAAGATGAGAAGGCGCGCAAACAGTTAATCAAATATTTCGAAGCCTGGGGGGCGATGGACCCGGCCAGTGTGGCGGGGCGCAGAAAATTGTCATCCCTGCTGTTTTCCTGAATTAAAGGGCATATATAATTCCCATGCTGGATAACCCGCTCGATACGGATTTCGATACCTTGCCAGACACGCTCCCGGTTTTCCCGCTGGACGGCGTGCTGCTGTTGCCGCGCGGGCATCTGCCGTTGAATATTTTCGAGCCGCGTTATATCGCTATGGTGAACGAGGCGCTGCGCACGCACCGCCTGATCGGCATGGTGCAGCCGAGCGGTCCGTCGATCGGCCCGCTGCCGCTTTTCAAGACGGGCTGTGCCGGACGCATCGTGCAATTCCAGGAAACCGAAGATAAACGTTATTTGATCACGCTGCGCGGCGTGGCGCGTTTTGAGGTGAAGCAGGAACTGGAGATGAGCCATGGTTTCCGCCGCGTCCGCCCCGATTGGTCTAAATTTTCGGAAGATTTTGAAAAAATTGAATGTCTGGGGGTCGACCGCCCACGCCTTGTCAGCATGCTCGAGGTTTATTTTGAACAGAATGACATGTCGATCGACTGGAAGCTGGTAACAGCCGTCAATGACGAAAAGCTGATGACCTGTCTCGCCATGATTTGCCCCTTCTCACCGGGTGAAAAACAGGCATTACTCGAAGCGCCGAGCTGCAAGGCCCGCGCGAGCCTGTTCATGAATTTGCTCGAAATCGCCATCAAGAGCGACGTAACATCTTCCAAACACTAACCCGACCCCTTATAGTCGGGGCATGAGCACACAAATCGACCCGCGCCTCCTCGAGATTCTCGTCTGCCCGCTGACCAAGGTGCCTTTGCGCTATGACCGCGAGAAACAGGAGCTGATTTCCGATCAGGCCAGGCTCGCCTATCCGATCCGCGACGGCATTCCGATCATGCTGGTCGATGAAGCCCGCAAGCTTGAAGACCTGGAAATAAAGAAGAATTAGAATTCTGTTGCCAGCGCGGGAAAATTTCAGTTACAAATATTCAACATGACAGTTAAAAGCCAAAACCTTCTCCTTCGACTTACGACCCCCTGAAACGGCGGGCCGTGAAGGCTGTTCGCGTGATTTTCAGGGGTTAAGCATAAAATTTCCCGAAATTGAGAAAATACACGAAGAAGGTTTTATTGAATGTCCATCGTCACCCAGTCACCTAAAGACCGCATCATTATATTCGACACGACGTTGAGAGACGGCGAACAATCGCCGGGCTGCTCGATGAATCTCGAAGAAAAGCTGAAAATGGCGCGTCTTCTCGATGAGATGGGTGTCGACATTATCGAGGCCGGTTTCCCGATTGCCAGCAAAGGCGATTTTGAATCCGTCTCTGAGATTGCGAAAGTTATCAAGAATTCAGTCGTCTGCGGCCTTGCCCGCGCGAAGTCTGCCGATATCGATGTCGCGGGCGAAGCCCTGCAGCATGCGCAGCGCCGCCGCATCCATACGTTCATTTCAACAAGCGAAATCCATATGCGCTACCAGCTGCAGATGGGTCCCGACGACGTGCTGGAATCCGTGCGCGAAAGTGTCACGCGCGCGCGGAAATTCACCGACGATGTCGAGTGGTCGGGTATGGACGCGACGCGTTCGGATATCGATTTCCTGTGCCGCTGCGTCGAAGAGGCCATTAAATGCGGCGCGACGACGATCAATATCCCGGATACGGTGGGCTTTGCCATTCCCGATGAAATGGCTGCGATTATCCGTGCACTGAAAACAAAGGTGCCGAATATCGACAAGGCGGTTTTATCCATGCACTGTCATAACGATCTGGGCCTGGCGGTTGCGAACTCGCTGGCCGGCGTTCAGGCGGGCGCGCGCCAGATCGAATGCACGATCAACGGCATTGGCGAACGCGCCGGGAATGCCGCTTTGGAAGAAATCGTCATGGCGCTGAAAGTGCGTGGTGATTTCATGCCGTTCGAGACGAATGTCGATGCCGGCATGATCACGAAAGTATCTCGCACATTGTCATCCATCACGGGTTTTAATGTCCAGCCGAACAAGGCCATTGTCGGCGCGAACGCTTTCGCGCATGAAAGCGGCATTCATCAGGACGGGATGCTCAAACACAAGGGCACCTATGAAATCATGACACCTGAATCGGTAGGTCTTGTGAAATCCGACCTGGTCCTTGGCAAGCATTCGGGCCGTGCAGCTTTCAAAAACAAGCTTGCGGAGCTGGGGCTGGAGTTGGGCGATAACGCATTCGAAGACGCATTCAATCGTTTCAAGGATCTCGCCGATAAAAAGAAAAGCGTATATGACGACGACATCCTTGCGCTGGTCGAAGACGAAGTCGGGCGCGATCATGAGAATATCAAATTCCTGTCCTTGAGCGTCCAGGCTGGAAGCCGGGGTCCGCAAGTCGCGACATTGGAATTATCGATAGACGGGACGGAACATACGGCGACATCCGAAGGCAACGGTCCGGTCGATGCCATTTTCTGCGCGATCCGCAAAATCGTCCCGCATGAAGATTCAGTGCTGCAATTATATAACGTGCACGCGGTGACGGGCGGAACGGACGCACAGGCGGAAGTGACGGTGCGTCTCGAAGAGAACGGCAAGACTGTCGTCGGGCAGGGGACCGATCCCGATACGATGGTGGCCAGCTGTCGCGCCTATCTGCACGCATTGAACAAGCTGATGGACAAGCGTCAGAAAACCGCGCCGCCCCAATCATAATACAGTCCTAAGTATAGTTTCGGCCGTACTACGAAAAATGACGTAAAAAAATAAATACGCGCGTGTGTCTTTTTAACTTTCGTTAATCAGGTTAGAGTAACACTTGAGAATGCGCGAGTGTTCACTTTTGTTATATTAATAAAATCTACTATTCATCTCAAGAAATGAGGTTTCATGTTTGGCGTTTTCAATAATTTCAAAGTCCGTACTAAACTAGCTCTTCTCCTTATGATTATCGGCTTTGTGCCGGCAGCTCTCGTTTTCGGGGCTTTCGTCACGCAGGAAGCCACCATCAAAAAAGATTACGGCGAACAATACGGTCAGGCGGCCATGGGCATCCTCGATGTCATCGATCGCAACCTGTTTGAGCGCTACGGCGACGTGCAGGCTTTCGGCTATAATACCTCGGCCTACGATGCCGCCAACTGGAAAGCGCCGTCCGATACCAATCCGCTCGTGCTCGCCATGAACAATTATGCGAAGGCTTACGGATTTTACCCGATCATGCTTCTGATCTCGCCGAACGGTGAATTGCTCGCCGTCAATTCCAAGAGTCCGGCGGGAGAGCCGATCGATACCTCGTCTCTCTACCAGGTCAATTTCTCCGAATTCAAATGGTTCAAGGACGCGCTTGACGGCAACTTCCTCAAAGGCACGAACGGCCTGACAGGTACGGCGGTCGGCGCGCCCGAGCGCAATAAATTCGTCGCCGATGCCTATAAGAATGACGGCTTCGTCATTCCGTTCTCGGCGCAGGTTCACAACAACTCCGGCGAACTTGTCGGCGTGTGGGTCAATTTCGCGGATTTCGCGCTGGTCGAGCAGATCATCGGCAAGAAACGCGACGAGATGCTGAAAAACGGCATGACCGATCCCGACCTGATGATCTTCGACGAAAAAGGAACGCAGCTCGTTGATTACGATCCGCAGAATCTTGATGAGAAAGGCAATCTCAAGCACGATTTCGACACGATCATCCTGAAGAAAAACTTCGTCGAACTGGGCAACCAGGCCGCGAAACTCGCGACAGAAGGCAAGGAAGGCTTCACAACTGAAGTCAATCCGGACAGCAACGAGGAAAACCTCTTCGCTTACGGCCAGTCGAAAGGTGCCTATGACTATCCAGGCATGAAATGGATCATCGTCATGGGCTCGGCTCCGGACGATGTCTATAAAGTCATCGAGGGAGTCCAGAGCCAGATGATCATGGTGCAGGGCGCGCTCGGCGTTATCACGCTGCTGCTCGCGCTGTGGATCGGCACGATGGCTGTGCGCCCGCTGAATAAAGCGACTGCGACCATGGAAGAGCTGACCAAGGGCAATCTCGACGTGACAATCGACGGTGCCGAGAAAAAAGACGAATTCGGCGATGTCTCCCGTTCGCTGGTCGTCTTCAAGGACAGCATGGTCAAGACGCGCGAGCTGACGGCCAAGCAGGAAGAAATGAAACGCGAAGCCGAAATCGAGAAGAAAACCAGCATGAACATGCTGGCCAACGATTTCGATATGCGCACTTCAGGCATTATCGAGGCGCTGGCGAACGCGGCTTCTGGCATGCAGTCGACGGCGAATCTGATGACGAATTCCTCGACGAATACGGCATCTGCCAGCTCTCTCGTGGCTGCCGCCGCGACGGAAGCGAACAGCAACGTGCAGACCGTTGCCTCCGCCGCCGAGGAACTGTCCGCGTCAAGCTCCGAAATCGCGAAACAGATCTCAAGCGTCGCGCAGAAATCTACACGCGCCGCACAGGAAGCTGAAAATACAAGCCGCGAAGTCAGTGAGCTTAATCTGCTTGCGGATTCAATCGGCGAAGTCGTGGGCGCGATTAAAGGCATTGCCGAGCAGACCAACCTGCTGGCGCTCAACGCTACGATCGAGGCGGCAAGAGCCGGCGAAGCCGGTAAAGGCTTTGCGGTCGTTGCGGACGAGGTCAAGAAACTCGCCATGGAAACTGCGCAGAAAACGGAACAGATCGACGAACGCGTCGGCAAGATCCAGGGCGCGATCCGCTCCAGCGTGGAAGCCGTTCAGCGTATTATTTCCGACGTTAAACAGATCGACGAAGCGACGACGACCGTCGCGTCCGCCGTTGAAGAGCAAAACGCCGCGACAGCCGAGATTGGCCGTAACGTCGCTGAAGCTTCCACGGGCACGCAACAAGTCGCTCAAACGATCGTCACTGTTCAGCGCAATGCCGAGGAAACGGGTACGGCGGCCGGTACGGTGCTCAACGCCGCTGGCGAGCTTGCCAAGATTTCCGATGGCCTGCAGACGGAAGTCAAACAATTCCTGGCCGAAATCCGCAACGGCTAGCGTTAAAGGAATCCTGGGTAAAACTAAGGCGGTCCCTGTGGCCGCCTTTTTTACTTGGGCTTTTTGATCCTGTCTTTGAGGAGGCGCATTTCATCCTCTCGTCATGCCGATGAAAATCGGCATCCAGATGGAACGAACTATCTGGATCCCGGATCAAGTCCGGGATGACAATAAGGTGTGACTGGATTGCTTTTCGTTAGAATCTTATGGCCGGGAATTTTTCAGGTAAGCGATGACATCATTTAAAAGCGAGCAATGAATGACCGCGATCTTCTCTCGAATCTCGCTGCCGTAGTAATCATTTACGACGGGGTCGAAAGTGGTTCTCGATGATTCAAGCCGGATGATGAGGTCGTGCGCAGTCATGAACGTATTGCAAATTATAAGGGCGCAGAGGTCAAGATTGAGTACTTGGGTGTGTGTCCCTATTTTGTCATCCCTGCGAAAGCAGGGATGACCTTTGCGCGATAATGGATGCCTGCCTTCGCAGGCATGACAAGGTAAGGAAGGGCTGACAAATCAGGCGATCTGCCCGATCGTTATACTTTCAGATAGGCCGGCATTTCTTCATCGTCATCGGCGATTGACGAATAAACCTGGCCCTGATTCACGGGCGGGCGCGGCGAAGAATTGTCGCGCTGGATGAATTCCGCGATCTGGTTGAGGTCGATGAACTGGTCAGCCTGGCGGCGCAGCTCGTCGGCTATCATCGGTGGTTGCGTACTGATCGTGCTGACGACTGTTACGCGGACACCCTTGCGCTGGACGGCTTCAACCAGCTTGCGAAAATCTCCGTCGCCCGAGAACAGTAAAACATGCTCGACGCGGTCGGCGATTTCCATCATATCGATGGCAAGCTCGATATCGATATTGCCCTTGATCTTGCGGCGGCCCTGGCTGTCTGTGAATTCCTTGGCCGGCTTTGTGACCATCGTGTAGCCGTTGTAATCGAGCCAGTCGACCAGCGGGCGGATCGGCGTGTAATCCTGGTCCTCGACCAGCGCCGTATAATAAAAAGCGCGGATCAGGCGGCCTCTCTGGCCGGCCCAGCTCAAAAGCTTCCGGTAGTCGATATCGAAAGAGAGATTGCGGGCTGCCGCGTAAAGGTTTGATCCATCTATGAAAACCGCCAGTTTTTCGTCTTCGTAAAAAAGATGTCCGCCTTTTTTGTTCGTGGAAGGGGATAATTTTGCGGGATCCTTTTGAGCCATAATTCCTCTCTTATGTTAAGAAAACACACATCCTTTAATTATACATAATCGAATATGACTTTTGGAAAGTTAGTGTCAAAAAGTCTTTAAGATCAAAAACTTGCAATTGGGATATGTTAGAGATATATACACGGACTTACTGAAATCAAGATACGAAGGAAGAATTGATGGCACGCGTAACCGTAGAAGACTGTGTCCTAAAAGTTCCAAACAGATTTGAACTCGTGATGGTCGCCGCCCAGCGTGCACGCCGCATCGGTTCCGGCGCTGTGCTTACAGTCGAGCGCGATAACGATAAAAACCCTGTCATCGCGCTGCGCGAAATTGCCGATGAGACTGTCAGCGTTGAAGATCTGAAAGAAGATCTGGTCAAGAGCCATCAGCGTATCTTCGCGCTTCAGGATGACAAGGATGATGTCATTGAAGAAATGCAGGGCGAGGAAGAGTGGAATTCCCTGGTCGCCCAGGCCAATAATTCCGGCTTTGCCTCGGAAGAATTCGGCGATGACGATGAAGATGAAGGCGCTCTCGAGGACCTCGCTGGTTTCTCGGAAGAAAAAGAATAAATCATTCTTTAACTCCTTTGAGATTAGATTTGATAAGCCCGCCATTGAGCGGGCTTTATCTTTTCTAAATCAATTGCTTGCATAGTATGTTAATATTTCTGACTATTTTAAAACGCCCGTAAACAAATGACCACTACAGCCGCCGACCTCATTTCGGAAATGAAATCCTATAACCCGGAGACAGATGCCGGGCTGATCACGCGTGCCGTCGATTTCGCTAAAAAAATGCATGAAGGTCAAACCCGCGCGAGCGGTGAAGAATATTACACGCACCCGGTTGAGGTCGCGGGCATTCTTGCTGAAATGAAAATGGATGCGACGACAATCGTCACCGCCATTTTGCATGACACGCTGGAAGATACGAAAGCAACCTTTACCGACCTGGAAAAACAATTCGGCGCGGATGTCGCATCACTCGTGAACGGCGTTTCCAAACTGACCAAGATCGAAAGCCAGACCGTTGAAGGAAAACAGGCTGAGAATTTCCGCAAGCTCGTCCTCGCCATGTCCGAGGACATTCGCGTGCTGCTCGTCAAGCTGGCCGACCGCCTGCATAACATGCGTACGCTGCACCACTTCCCGAACCCGGACAAGCGTCGCCGCATTGCCAAGGAAACGATCGATATTTACGCGCCTTTGGCCGAGCGTATCGGTGTGCATAAAATCAAGGAAGAACTGGAAGACCTGTCTTTTGCCTATGTGAACACGGAAGCCCGCGACAGTATCACGAACCGCCTGTCTTTCCTGCGCCAGGAAGGCACGAACGTCGTCACCAGCATTATTCGTGAACTCGAAAAACTGATGAAAGACGCGCATATCGAAGCGCAGATTACGGGGCGCGAAAAAACGCGTTATTCGATCTGGAAGAAGATGCAGCGGAAGAACATTTCTTTCGAGCAGCTTTCCGATATCATGGCGTTCCGTATCGTCGTCGACAGCGTCGAGGAATGCTATCACGCGCTCGGCATCATCCACTCGAACTACCCGGTCGTGCCCGGACGTTTCAAAGACTTTATCTCGACACCGAAACCCAACGGTTACCGCTCGATCCACACGACGATTATCGGCCCAAGCAACCAGCGTATTGAAATCCAGATCCGCACGGTCGGCATGCATATGGAGGCCGATCTCGGCGTGGCCGCGCACTGGGCCTATAAACAGACCGATGTAACGGCGGCGCTCAATGACGCGAAAAAATACCGCTGGCTGCGCGAACTTCTCGATATTCTCGAGCAGGATCAACGGCCCGAAGATTTCTGGGAGAATACCAAGTTAGAGCTGTTCCAGGATCAGGTTTTCGCTTTCACGCCGAAAGGCGATCTGATTGAACTCCCGAACGGTTCGACCCCGATCGATTTCGCCTATGCCATTCACTCGAATGTGGGGAACCGCTGTATAGGTGCGAAGATCAACGGCCGCATCGCGCCTTTGAACACCAAGCTGCAAAACGGCGACCAGGTCGATATCGTCACGGCCAAGACACAAAATCCGTCTCCGACATGGGAGCGTTTTGTCGCGACCGGCAAAGCGCGCTCGCATATCCGCCGCTTCATCCGCCAGCAGCAGAAAGTCGAATATGTAACGCTTGGCCGTGCCATGCTGCAGAAAATTTTCAAGACCGAAGGCTATGAATTCACCGAGAAAGCCGTCACCGGTGTCGTATCGCAATTCAAGGAATGCGAAGATGCCGAGGATGTCTATGCCGGTATCGGTGCCGGCAATATCGTCGGGCGCGACGTATTCCGCGCCATTTTCCCGGCGCATAAACCTGAGGCCGAGAAAAAGATTCTCGAGCCGGAAGATATTCCGACCATTCGCAAGAACCAGCACGCGCATACCCATGCGCACGGCCACAAGGACAAGCTGCCCATTATGGGTCTTATTCCCGGCATGGCTGTGCATTTCGCCCGTTGTTGTCACCCGCTGCCGGGCGACCGCATCGTTGGGATCGTAACGACGGGCAAGGGCGTGACCATTCACACGATCGATTGTGAAACGCTCGAGCAGTTCGCCGATACGCCTGAGCGCTGGATCGATGTTTCATGGGGAGATTCCGCCGAAAATGCCGAAGAGCGCGTCGGCCGTCTAATCGTCACGATACAAAATGAAGCAGGCGCTCTGGGGACGCTTTCAACCGTTATCGGGAAATCCGGCGGCAATATTACCAATTTGAAAATCACCAGCCGTTCGACAGATTTCTGGGATATGTTCATCGACGTGTCGGTCAATGACACCAAGCATTTGAACAATATCATGGCAGCCCTGCGCGCCACACCCCAGATCATAAATGTGGAACGGGCGCGGGGACGATAGAAACGAAAGAAGATATCGTCCATGTTTATGAGCAAGCGCCCGAAACCACTTAGCCGCAAGATCATGGAAATCTTCTGGCCTTCCATGGGCTGGCGCAGGTCGTTCCGCTACTGGCGGCATCGCATCGTTCGATTAAAAGACAGTAATTTCTCTATCGCGGCGGGTCTTGCTACCGGTGCGGCCATTTCTTTTACACCCCTGCCGGGTACGCATATCCTGGGCTCTGCCTTTATCTGTATGGCATTGCGCGCCAATCTTCTCGCCGGCGTACTTGGTACGCTATTCGGCAATCCGTGGACGTTGCCTCTCATGTGGTGGCTGGCCTATCGCATCGGCAAGTTCACGTTCATCCTTCTTGGATATGAAGTACGCCGCATGCCGGGCCATTTTGAATGGCGCGAGATGCTTAATGAAGTCCTGCATGATCCGATGCGCCTCCTGGCACCCTGGGTCACTGGCGGGTTTATCTTGATGATTATCTCCTGGCCGATTTTCTATTTTATCTTCCACTGGATTTTGGAATATATGCGTTCAACTCATCATCTCTGGAAAAAAACACGCCTGCGCAAAGAGGCGCGCATTATCACGGGTCAGCTCAAATGATTATCGGCACCGGCAGCGACATCATCGATATCAGGCGAATAGAAAAGACTCTGGCGCGGTTCGGGTCGCGCTTTATACAACGTTGTTTTTCCGACATTGAAATCAAGAAGGCCGAGCGCCGCCGGGCTGCCGGCACCCATATCGCGACCTATGCCAAACGCTTTGCCGCCAAGGAAGCCTGTTCAAAGGCGCTCGGGACCGGGTTTTCAAACGGGGTCTATATGAAAGATATCAGTGTCGAGAATGACGCGTACGGGAAACCGGTGCTTAAATTGAGTAATGGGGCATTGAAAAGAGCGCAATCCCTTGTTCCTGCCGGTAAAACACTATCTATTCACCTGACCCTGACCGATGAGCCGCCCCTGGCCGAGGCCCAGGTCATCATAGAGGCCATATAAAGCTAAACGCTGGAATTCAACCCATCAATCGAGTAAAACCGTAGCCATGAGCAATAAAGACAAGCAAAAAGACCCTCCCGTCGAAGAGAAAAAAGAAGACTGGGGCGAACTCGCGAAGACGACCGTTATCGCAATTCTTCTCGCGATCCTTATCCGCACTTTCCTGTTCGAGCCGTTTAACATTCCGTCCGGCTCCATGATCCCCAACCTGCTGATCGGCGATTATCTCTTTGTCTCGAAATACAGCTATGGATACAGCAAATATTCCTTCCCGTTCGGCCTTGGCGGTTTTGAGGGTCGCATCGACGGCAAGATGCCTGAACAGGGCGATGTTGTTGTGTTCAAGCTTCCGACCGATCCGTCGATCGATTATATCAAGCGTGTGATCGGCATGCCCGGCGACACCGTGCAGGTCATCAATGGCCGTCTTTATATAAATGACAAACGTCTCGATCGCGAAGCGACGGGCATGGCCGAATATGATAACGGCTATGGCGGTACGGTCGAAGTATCTGTTTACAAGGAAACGCTGCCCAATGGCGTTGTGCATACGATCTATGAAGAAGGTGACGACAAGCAGCTCGATAACACCGAGAAGTTTAAAGTGCCTGAAGGCCATTTCTTCATGATGGGCGACAACCGCGATAACTCGCGCGACAGCCGCGTTCAGGATCTCGTCGGTTATGTACCGTTCGACAATCTTGTAGGACGCGCCGAGATGATTTTCTTCTCGACGAACGGCAGCGCCAATATGGTTGAGTTCTGGAAGTGGCCATGGACGATCCGTTACAGCCGCCTGCTTAAAACCATCGGCAACGGGCATACTTTAAAGGTCGCGGATATGACATCCGGTATGACATCCGAGCGGGCGCATTAGGCATGACTCCGGCGCTGCGCATTTTTCAGGACCGGCTCGGGCATCATTTCGGCGATTTTGAATTACTGCAGCGCGCGCTTACCCATTCGAGCAAGGGCGCGGATAATTACGAGCGCCTGGAATTTCTGGGCGACCGGGTGCTCGGCCTTGTGATTGCCGATATCGTCTACAAAACCTTTCCATTTGAGAGCGAAGGTGGCATGGCCAAGCGGCATTCGGCGCTGGCCTGCACCGAAACGCTGGCCGAGGTCGCAACCACCATCGGCTTGCAGGAAGTCGTGATCCTGTCCGAGGGCGAGCGGGCAGCCGGCGGCATGAAGCAGGAAAACCTGCTCGCGGACTCCATGGAAGCCGTCATCGGGGCTATTTATCTCGATAAAGGGCTCTCCGCCTGTCATGCGGTGATCGAGGGTTTATGGGGCGAAAAGGTCCATATTCTGAAAGAGCCGCCGATTGACTCGAAAACCGGGCTTCAGGAGTGGGCGCAGGCGCACAAGCTTCCCGTACCGGTCTATGAGATCGTGAAACGCGAGGGGCCCGATCATGCGCCGCAATTCCAGATTTCCGTGACGGTGCTTGGCTATCCTTCCCAGACCGGAACGGGGTCTTCGCGCCGTGTCGGTGAAAAAGAAGCGGCAAAGAAATTATTGAGCTATCTGGAAGAGCATCACTGGAATGACTGAACAGGAAAATAACGAAGCCCAGCGTTGCGGCTATGTCGCCATTATCGGCGCGCCCAATGCCGGCAAGTCGACGCTTGTCAACCAGATCGTCGGTGCGAAAGTCTCGATCGTCTCAAGGAAGGTTCAGACGACGCGTAATAGGATTTTAGGCATCGTCACCGAAGGAGAGAGCCAGATCGTCCTGATGGACACGCCGGGATTGTTTTCGCCTTCGACGCGTCTCGAGCGCGCGATGGTCTCCGCCGCCTGGGGTAGTTCCGAGGAAGCCGACCTCACGCTTTATATTTTTGACGCGACGCGGACACCCAACGCCAAGGATCTCGCGCTCATCAAAAAACTCAAAGACCAGAATTTGAAAAAAGTATGGCTTGTCCTTAACAAGGGGGATCAGGTTGCGCCGCCTGTATTTCTTGATTTAGCGGCTAAACTCAATGCTGAATACGATTTTGCGCAGACATTCATGATCTCCGCGCTTAAAGGAAACGGTGTGAAAGACCTGGTAAAACAGATCGCCAGAAGCCTGCCGCAGAGCCCGTGGCTTTTCGCCGACGACCAGATGACGGATCTGCCGATGCGCTTGCTGGCGGCGGAGATTACCCGCGAGCAGATCTTCAATCAGCTGCATGAAGAATTACCTTACGCGATCACGGTTCAGACTGAATCGTGGGAGCAGCTTGATAACGGCGATGCGAAAATCAGGCAGGTCATCCATGTCGAGCGCGACAGTCAAAAAGGAATTGTCGTCGGCAAGGGCGGATCGAAATTGAAACAGATCGGCACCGCCGCGCGCAAAGAACTCGAAGAAATCACCGAGCATAAAGTTCATCTGAATCTTTTTGTCCGGGTGAGTGAAAAATGGCATGACAATCCCGAGTATTATGCCGAATGGGGACTTGATCACGACGCGTGAGTGGTCAAGGTCAAGCTCGAAAACACAATCAGCTCAAATTTTATCTGCTGTGGATAAATCACGAAAACGAATCGGTGATTCTTGGCGGGAGAATCAAGGGGGTGTTAAGCTCTTTTTATTCCAGACACACAGCAGATAAATTTTTTATTCGATGGGGAGATACAATGAGCTGGACTGATGAACGAGTAGCACAGCTAAAGCAGCTTTGGGGCGAAGGCAAAACAGCCGCTGAAATCGCAAAGCTTCTGGGCGGGGTCACCCGCAATGCTGTAATCGGTAAAGCCCATCGACTGAAACTGTCGGGCCGGGTTTCACCTATCCAACAAAACCCACGTGTTGAAGCCACATTGAACCGCGCTTCAAACGACCAGAGATCACCAAGAGTTACATTGCGTGAACGCGCGCCCGCCGCGGCTGCGATCCCGCCATCCCTGCGTGAGGAAAATATTCCGATCAAAGGCATCCAGTTGACCGAGCTTCGTGAAAGCACCTGCCGTTGGCCGATCGGTGATCCGAAACAGGAAGGGTTCAAATTTTGCGGATGTAATTCAACTCCGGGCATGTCCTACTGCGATCACCACACCAGACTGGCCTATCAGGTCAGCACGCGCGGCAGGCTCAAAGTTGATGAACTGGCCAAGATCGACACCAACATCATTCGCAGCAAAATAGGCTGATCACAGAATTGATGCGTAAAAAAAGCCGGACGGGAAAGTCCGGCTTTTTTTAATTCATGGTGTCTCGAATGTCTTAAGGTGTTTCTTCGACGGCAATAGAGACGGCTTCTCGACCTTTTTGCAGGGTCTTGAAAGTGATGCGCACGCGCTGGCCGGGATAGAGCGCCTCGATTTTTTCGCGGTCGAGGCAGCTTTTGTGAACGAAAATATCCTTCATACCGTCGTCCGGGGTAATAAAGCCAAAACCTTTATCGACTTTGTACCATTTGACGAGGCCTTTGCAGGAGAAAGGGGATGCGTTCTCGACATCGTGCGCCATCAGGTCGGGCGGCAATATGCCGGGATCTAAAATTTCAATGACATCGGTGACAGTCGCGCCTTTTTCACCGTAATCTACGGCGCAAATGATAACAGCGCCTTCGCCAAGGCCGTGCATGCCGAGTTTTTGCAATTGAGTGACATGCAAAAAGGCATCCGCCGGATTATCTTCCGGAACGACAAACCCAAATCCTTTAGCTGCGTTGAACCATTTCAGCCTTGCCCGGACAGGAATTAGGTCCCCGGCGGACTCGGCTTTTTCGTGTGCGATAGACAAACTCTCATGCCCCCCGGCAGGAAAACTCAAAATTACTCTGGATTCGTAACCTACTTTGAGAATTGCGTCCAGTTTATTAATCCTTGCAGGGCAGCGATATAATGAAATCAGGCGCTTTTATTCTCAATGCATACGAACGTATTTGACCGGAAAAAGTTCCTTCTGTAACAGCACATGACAGGGCGATTTCAGGATGTTACAATTAAAAGACCTAATTCTATCAAGCATTTATGTGCACTGCAGTAAAAATAGGGACCCAAAAATGACCTCATCTCCTTATCCTTGGGAAAAAAGCTATCCTCGTAAAATCAGCTGGAACCGGGATATACCTGCCGTACC
>JBEHYB010000004.1:0-45960 GCA_048498395.1 Pseudomonadota bacterium | reverse complement strand
GACGCGCGGTCAAAGCCGGAAAACTGACCAGCGTCGATGATTTATCGCCGACACCGGGTGCCGCGGTCGTCGTTATATGCAGGTCGCGAACACCGTTACGTGCAAGCTCGTCCTGAATTCTCTTGGCCTCAGCCTGGGCTTTGGCAGACGTATTTGTTTTGGATTTTGGATCGTAGGACACAGCGACATTCATCGGGCCGTTGCCATAGCGGTAATAATTGACCCCTATCGCATGCAGCGTACCGGCATTAAGCGAAGACGTATCGAACGTATCCGAGAACCCTTCATCGACGACTTCGACGCGACCTGGATCGACCCATGTCGGCTGTTCCATCTGACAAGCCCCAAGAGAAGCCAGCGCCGTCATACAGAAAAGGATTTTAAATGCATTCGTCATTCTTTTTAATCCAGCATATATCCGAAGTTTTTATTCTCGGCAGGCAGCTCGCCCAGTTTCTTACCGTATATCTGTTTCATATTATTCGAGAAAACCTTGTTAAGCGGCGTATTGACCTTAACCGTCTCAACCGGCGGCACGTCATCTGCTTCAGAACCCGCAGCCGGAGCGGCCTGTGCAGGCGCATTATCATCAAGCATTGATTCATCAACCGGTGCCGGCATGACAGGCTTACCGTTTTTACCCGGTGCCATCAGTCCTGCCGGAGGAGCCGGCGGCGGCATGACATTTAAATTGCTGCCCATCACAGGCGTTGCCTGGGTTTTATCCGCAAACGGCTGCACAAGATAAGGCGTGACGATAACCACAAGCTCGGTTTCGTTACGCTGGAAGCTCTTCGATGACAAAAGATCGCCAAGGATCGGTGTATCCTTGATACCCGGAATACCGTTGAGGCCTTTTGTGTTATCCGATTTTAAAAGACCGGCAATCATCAGGCTGCCGCCACTATTCATTTCAACCGTCGTTGTCGCGCGACGGACATCAAGGCCCGGCACCTGAACGTCAGCGAGTGTAATGCCCTGCGCCTGATTGAGAGACGACACTTCAGTATTCATCTGCAGGCTGATCCGGTCTTCGGACAGGACGATCGGTTTGAAGTTCAGGGACACCCCGAATTTTTTGTAAGAAATAATGATATTGCCCTGATTATCGCGGCCTGTCGGTACCGGGAATTCACCACCGGCCAGGAACCCGGCTTCTTCACCGGAAATAGCCGTCAGGTTAGGTTCGGCGAGCGTATTCGCCAGGTTATTTTCTTCGAGCATATTGATCGTCACGTTCAGATCGCCGATACCACCAATACCCGTGTTGAATAAAAGACTGCCGATCGAGAACGCGGATTTCGTCAGGCCTGTCGTGCCCGTCGTATCAAGCTGGCCGCGGATACCGTTCCTGCCGACAACCGCCGACGGATCGAGCGAAGACACTTCACTGCCGAGTTCTTTTAAGACATTGCGCGACATCTCGACGATGCGCACGCGCAGCATAACCTGTTGTTCGCCGCGCACTTCCATCAAATTCTCGATAAGTTCGTTGACCTGCTGGGTCGCGCCGCCGCTATTCGATGACATTTCCTGGACATGGGCCGCGACAAGGCGGGCGATTTTCTGCGACGCGGCCGGAGTGGAGACAAGACCGGTCAGGGCGACCTGCTTGCCGACCAGTTGCACCTGCACGTCTTTTTCCTGCGGGAAAATCTTGTTTATAAGGCGCTGGATTTCGACGACATTGATGCTGACATCGACATTGAATCTTTTAACCAGGTTCCCGCCCTGATCGAGGATCATGATATTGGTCATGCCCAGATTGGTGCCGACGAGATAAAGCTTGTTGCTCTGGACCGCGGAGACATCGGCGACTTTCGGGTCGGCGATCATGACATCCGAAACCCCGTCAGGAATGGTAATGATCTCCCCTTTGCCAAGAGACAATTCCATATAGGTATCTGTGCCGTCATTAACTTTTGATGCATTCACGGCAGCCATCACCGGTGCCGTGCACAGCACGAGCGCAAATAATGCACCCATTGTCAGGCGCATATTCCGGGCGGTTGAAAAACCAGAGAAAAACATCTTTTTAGACCTTAAAAGAATAACTTAGAGGAGATAGCAGAAGTGAATTGGAAGCGAACGCAAAGAACTACCGACGAACCGTGACATTTTCTACAGTGTCGCCACTATAAATTCTCACAATATTAGAACTTCCGCCAGATTTTCTTTTGTTACGATTTATTTCCTTGAGCACGGAACTAACCTGCACGTCAGTTGTTGTGCGATGTTTTCCTGACCTGGATATTTCCGTATCACCAAGAGCGCGCAACGCCAGAGACAGTTCGCCCATCTCGCTCGCCAGTGCCAGTTTCTCCGCCCCCTTCTGGTCAACTTCCAGAGTCACGGTGCGGCCAACTTTCGCCTTATCATCATCCTTGCTGGCCGTCTGATCGATTGCCAGAACTTTTACATTTTCCAGAACTGTTTCAGTCGCGTGTTTCTCGACAGCCGTATCGCCTTGATCGCTCCCATCCTGACCGCTATCGACCTCATAACTCAAAATCACATCGACGCGGTCGCCCGGATTGATAAAACCGCCGACCATGGATTCTGCCGAAGCCTTGATCGCGACAGCGCGCATCCCGCTTTTCATGCTGGCGGCGAGAACATTCCCCTGCCCGTTAGCAATCAATGCGTTCTTTAAAATTGGTTCATTGGCACCGAGGTCGCGGCGCAGACGGCCTTTAAGCGCTTCATGGACGGCCTGTTTACCGGTGCGCTGGATAGAGCCTTCAAATACGGATTCTTCGGATACGCTCTTCCATTTAACATTAGAATCATTCAGCTCAGTGCCGACAGGCAAGGAACTTGCCGCTACCGCGATTTCAACCATATCAGATTTTTTGCCGAAACTCGCCTGGACGATAATCGCCACGAGAAGGGCAATGACGAAACCGCCGCCAAGCACGATCATAACATTCTTGTTCATTTGATAACCCTGGTAGATCCCGAATAATTTTTTTAATGCGTGTTGAGGATACGCAATTCTTCATATTTGATTTTGCTAGAGAAGGCTTAATATTCCCTAAAGATCAGGAATATCGTGATTTTTTATGGTCTATGAAAACTAAACTGGAAAACGGTTGCACTTAATGAAACGCGGCTTCAACAGCCGTATATTTCGCCTGCACGTCATCGCCAAGAGCGAACACAATAATCGCGATCGTGACGGCGACTCCGACAGCGATCAGCCCATATTCAATGGCGGTCGCCCCATCTTCTTTCGTGCAATAAGACTGACATAGAGCGAGGAACTTCAACATGAGGATCTCCGACACGCCCCTTTTGGGCATTGTTTCAATTTTGCGCTCCAGACTTTAACAAATTCTAAAGATTTACCATCTCGGACCATTTTGAGGGGCTGAAGTAACCGAGAAAGACGAAAGCGACGAGCGTGCCGGCAGCGATGGCGATACCGTAGGGTACGCTGTTGACACCTTCCTGCGCCTTTTCAAGCCAGCTGTCCTTGGGTGGTGATTTCAATGGTTTGTATTTTTTTAAAAGCAGCGATATAGCTGCCAGGATTCCGCCCATCATCGACATATAAAACAGAAACGGTATAAGGCCCTGCATCCCGAGCCATAACGAGACCGCAGCTGCCATCTTTGAATCTCCTGCTCCGAGAATTTTCAGCGCAAACATCGCAAGCGTTACCAGAAACACGATGATAGCCGCGCCTATATGCGACTGGAGAGAGCCGAAAATAACAGAGCCCTGCCCTGTCAGGGCCGTCACGCCAAAAGCCACCACGAACGAGCCAAGGATGACGAGTGAAACGATATTAGGAATGCGGAAGCCTTTGAAATCGCTCCAGGCCGCGAGGCCGCACATGCCGAGCGTTGCCATTACGCCAAAAAAGAAAAACAGAAATCCGATCATCAATTCGATCCCTCAAAAAAAAGCCCACCTGCGAAGGTGGGCTTTTTGAATTCTTTTTGACGACTATTTCAGTGCGTTGTCTACTTCAGTGAATTTCGCTTTCACGTCGTCACCGAGTGTAAACACGATAAGTGAAATGGCGAGAGCCACACCGGCTGCGATCAGACCGTATTCAATGGCTGTCGCGCCATCTTCTTTGGTGTTGTAAGATTGGATAAGAGCAATGAGTTTCAACATTTCTTTAGTCTCCTGAGTTGTTTTATTTTTAACAGACAAGGTTAGGTTATTTCGAACGCCCAAACCGTACTCCCTAAGAATATAGCATAAATACTTAATGCTCCGTTAAAAATTTGCCATTTTCATATTGTTAGCAAAACTATTACTTCGATATTGAAGTATTATTATTTAAAAATGACTCTCATTACTTTGAATAAAACACCGCCATTATTTATTTCAAATTGTAGATATTAGAGCGCATACAAAAATCCCCGCTTCCGCGGGGATTTGGACCTCGATGAATTTTTATTCAGTGATGTGGATGTTGCTGAGCTCGCGCGCGATCTGCTCAAAGGCAGCCGTCAGAGAGGCCTGCGTCGGCGCGTCATACCATTTATCCGGGCTTGAAGCGCAGTTCTTGAAGAACTGTTTCGTTGCATTATTGATGCCTGACGTAAAGGTTACGGTGTAGATGGTGATACCGCTGTTCTTCATATTGGTACAGGTCTGAGCCAGTTTCGCATCAAGCATATCGTCCGTGACTTTCAGCGTATTATACTGACCATAGGCGTTATAGACTTCGCCGTTATTGTTATCGCCGTCCGTCATCAGAATTGCGACTTTGCGCCAGTCCTGGTTGGTCCAGGCCACGCCTTCGCGGAACGGCGCTTCAGGCGACAGCAGGCGATATCCCCAAACCATACCGACATTACTGAGTGTATTGCCATCGGCTGCGAGTTTACTGATGTTATTCAGGATCGTCGTTTTAGCCGTCGTCAGAGGCAGAACATAGCTCTTGTTACAGCTGGTATTGACTGCCGCCGATTGCTTGCGGATCGAAGAGTCTTTCGCGCCCGCGTTGGTATAACGATACATATCCCATGTCCATGCCGCACCACTTGTCTGGATCTGCGTATCCTGCGGTGTCGGACGCTCGAGAACACATCCCCACCAGGCAGTCGTCGACGTTTCATCGAATGTATATTTGCTTGGGTTGTTCACGAAAGCGGTGCCACCGTCATATTTCGTCGCACTGGCTTTCGAGCTGTTCGTCGAGCTTGGCAGGAAGCCAAGGCCGTAAGGGCCGACATTGACTGAAGCCGAGAACGGCACGAGACCGATTTTAACCGAGTCGGAATACGCGGCGTTCGCGAAAAGAATATTGGTGAAGTTCGTCGCCGCCGTGCGCAGTGTCGCGATGTTATTATTCGTTGCCATCGAACCGGTCACGTCAAGGACGAGCGCGACTTCAAGGCCGATAATTTCACGCGTAACGGTCGAGCTTTCAGATACGCTCATTTCATCGATACCCACGACGCGCGCGAAATAGGTCGCGGATTTGGCTGTTGCCGACACGGTAATATCAGATCCATTGATTTTGACCTGAACTGAATACGGCGCGCCGATTTTATCCGGCGGGTAATTCAGCAGGAAGAATTCCTGAACGCGGGCATTCAAATCAGCCGTTGTCGTTGCGGACGCGGCAGCCGCCAGAGCCGCTGCATCGACGGCGTGCGAAAGCCTTTGTTTGACGAGATAAGCATCCGCGACATCGATCGAGAAACCGGCACTGGCGACAACGACGGGAATCGCCAATGAGAAAGCGACGGCTAGCGCGCCGACTTCGTTGCGCAAATAAGACAGGGTAGATTTAAAATTTTTCATCTTTAACATCCTAACCTCCCCACGTGACCGTCGGACTTCTGCGGCCGCGTGCATAAGCGATTTCCATCATGTCTATATCACTGGTGAAATAATGTGAAAATAACGGCGTATAGGTATATTTCACCGATACAATAATCATTCCTTCGCCCGGATCGCCCACGCCATTGACGTTGTCGACGGCATTGTTATTCGGGTCCATAAAACGCGTTTCGCGCCACAGGATTTTAGGACGGCGCAGCGAATCGAATTCAACGCTCACGATATCGATCCCGAAATTATTCAGCGAAAACGGCTCGTAAGCGAGTTTTGCGGCTTCGATGCAATCATTTACATCCGCCATATCGACCGTCTTGTCCCTCGATATAAGGTCTGCCGTGATCTGCGATGCGGTAATCGTCCTCCCATTAAGGATAATCCCTGTTCCCATGTCGTAAACGCCAAGCAGGAGCGCAACCATCGGCGGGAACAGCATGGCCGCCTCGATCGCGGCCACTCCGTCTTCAAGATGGAGCCAGTTCTTCAGGAAATGCGTGGTATAGAACCAGTCGATAACCATCATTTAAGTCCCGTTTACCTGTTTAATATCGTAAGGCTCCGTCTCAAGCACGACAGTTGAAATCATCGTCCGCCCCATCGCGCCGTCCGTTGCCAGCAAATTGCCAATCAACGGCGTTGCGAATTTATATTTATAAGAAACGCGGATCAGGTTGATCGTGTTCACGCCACCCGGCGTAAACCCGCGCGACGACAGATTGCCGTCCTTGTCGTACACAGGCGCATAACTCGCAAAATCTGAAAACTTATCCATCTCAACGACTTCGAGTTGCAGCCTGGTGCAATTGAGCAAGACCTTTGCACGGTCGCATAATTTATCCTTGAACATGCCGAGCTGGTCGCCGTTGCTTTGCTGGATCTCGCCAGTGCGGATCATGCGTGCCGCGTCCTGTGTCGCGCCGTCAAGAACGCTGTTTGACGCGAACATCAGGGAGATTTCCATGATTCCAATAAGGATGTAAATAAAAGGCATGGACAACATTGCGAATTCGATCGCCGTCGAACCGTCCTCCCTTTTCATCCATCTGGTTAAGACCCTGAGTAAAAACATTTTTATCTTTATTTCCTTCAAATTGAAGGCAGATTCAGCCCATAAAAAAACATGCCAAACCCTTACCTGGCATGTCCTGACCCCAACTAATCCTATCCCTTTGATCCTAAGAAAGATTTAAGGATTGGGCGTTTTTTAAGTATTTTTCTCGATAACAAAGCCCTGAGGATCGAGTGGAAGATCGCCTGTGACCTCCGGGCCCCATTTCTTGACCAGCTCTTCCTGGATTTTCTTAATATTTACAAGCCGTTGCTTGGCTTTCTGGACCATGATACTGGCGATAAACCCGACGACCCCCCATTCGATCAGATATCCGACCAAAGCCGTGGAATAGATGATCACAATGGTCAAAGGCTTGGACATGATTTCAAGAACCGCGCCAAGCGTATGGCCTTTCTGGACCAGCTGGAACCAGAATGGGAAACATCCTGCAAAATTCATAAAGCCGACGGTTAAAACTTTAGTCCGTTCCGGCGTGCGGTCGACAAGGCGCGCCGCAATCGTCGGCATCATGCCGAGGAAAAGAAGAATCGTCGTCGCGTTAAACACAAAAGCGGTCAGCACGAAGACGATTAAAAGCAATCGCCCCTTCGCACTTAATTTTTTCTTTCTCGCTTTTGCCATTTGAATACCTGTTTAAAAACCTGAAGTTGATGTCAGTTTTATGAAGAGATAACCAAGAACGATAATTGAGGCGATGATACCTGAAATGAGCGCCGATGCCTGACGACCGGCACCGTAACCGAATTTCGGATTATTCTCGAGATTCTCCGTAACATTCGCGGCTTCCTGTTTCAGGTTTATATATTCGCGCATGGCAGCCTTGAAAGCGTTAAAATCCGCCTGTACCGCCTGTACGTTGTCGAATATCTGTTCGATCTTGGTCAGGTCGCCCTTATCTTTCAGTTTCTGCGCTTGTGCCTTCAGCTTCACGCGCTGCTCCCTGTCATGGAAGCGGTTGATCAATGGATCTATCTTCTCGCATAGCCACGCACCGACACCCGGCAGCGGCGGCATCTTCCCACGACGCTGGATCGACGCGAAGATGCGCAGCGATGCCTGTATAACCCTATGCGGTTCATTGGAATTCAAATCCGGAATATACGGATCGATAACGGCGCGATCCTTGACCGACAGGAAAGCGACGATATGACGGTCAAAGAAATTCTCAGGCCGCACAGAAGTCGAAGATAATTGCTCATAAGCAAGGAGGAATTCTTCCGGCGACCGCACATAGAAATCCTTGAGCTTCTCGCTCATACACGGCGCTTCAGGGGCGAGATGATATAAGCAGCGCTCAATACCATAACCCATGCCGTTTTGGCGAAGGAATGCCCGGCAGGTTTCAAAGCGATTGATGACCTCAGATACGTCCTGCTGGCTTTGATCAGCTGTCGTCGACCAGAAACTTAACAACGAGGATTGGATAATTTCTGCAAACGGGTTCAGATCGCGATGCATAGCCACCGCTTCCGCGAGCAACCTCCCGAAAGCTTCCGGCAGGAATTTCAGATTACGATAGAAAATCGGCATGTTCGGCCCCATGGCCGCCGCCACGAAACCTGCAACCCGTTGCGCATAGGCATCGCCGCTCGCGCCGAGCTCTTTCGCCGCATTGATTGCATGTTCGACTTTTTCTTCGAGATTTTTGTCCTGGATCGATCTGTTGAGCCATTGCTTCAGGTCGCCCTTGTCGTGAAGCTCGACCAGTTCCGACGGATGCCTGTTCAGATGCACAGCCAGCAATTGCGGGCGCAGGAATTTCTCACCATTGAATTCAAAGGGTCTTGCCGCTTTCAATCTCTGCGTCGCGGTCTGCTTATGCGTCACGCGCTGGCCGTCGAGCCAGGTCATCACGTCGTCGATGACCCATCTCTGTTTAAGATCGTCGTTTAGGATACCGCGCAGCAGCTCGAGCAGGGAGCCGGTCACGCGCTCACGCCCCATCAGGGCGGCATAAGTTCCATGTTCGATCTTATGAGCCAAGATATCGTCATTCGACCATCCCGCCATCGGGTCGGCGCTACGGATCATGATCGCAAGCATTACGCCGAGAGAATAGATATCGTCGGAATAACTTGGCACGCCGCGCCCGAGCGGATCCGCCGCCGCCCGCTCAATCGTTTCATAGACGGGGGCGTACATCATCGCAGGCGGCGTAGAGAGACACTCCCCGAGCATAATCTTGTCAAAATTATTTCCGCCCCCGGTAAAGAGATTATTGATGCGGATATTTCCATGCACGAATTCAAGATCGCGCATATTCTTGAGCAGCGGGCCGAATTTTTTTACGACACCGTGAAAAACAGTATCGGCCTTAAATCCCATCGCCATGAAATTCGAAGGGTTGGCCAGAGGCAGGCCGAGCTTGTTCTCATAGATGAAAACATATTTCTGCTGTCTGGTCGGTCGCCAGTCTACAATGCCCGCCCCAATCAGTCGCGGCATGCTGGCATTCGTAATGGTCAGGTATTTGGCGGAATTGTTAATCTGCGGAATAAGTGCGCGTTCGCACAAAAGAGCGTAGGCTTTTTCCTTGCTGCGGCTTGCCGCGGCATAGGCTTTGACCGGCCCCTGATCAAGATGGGGAAGCCTTTGATCGGGGTATATTTCTATTTCACCCTTGAGGAGAACGGGACCTTCCGAGCCCCCGACGATGGGCGGCGGTGGTTCGACTTTATCGGTCGCTGGTTGCTGAGATTCTTCGGCCATGAATGTAACTTTGATACGCCGCGAATTGCAGCCCCGTTACAATAGCATACCATTTTAGAATGTTAAATCAGCTAAAAAACGGATTTTGCACCAGGATCGTATCGTCCCGCTCCGGGCTGGTGGACAAAAGAGTCACGGTCGTCTCGATCAGCTCCTCGACACGTTTGACGTATTTAATCGCTTCCGCCGGTAATTCCGCCCAGCTGCGCGCGCCGTAAGTGCTCTGTTTCCATCCCGGAATGGTCTCGTAAATCGGTTTGACGTTGGCCTGATCCAGTTGCGAAGCCGGGAAGTAATCCAGTTTCCTGCCATCAAGTTCATAACCGACGCAGATTTTCAGCTCATCAAATCCGTCTAGAACGTCAAGTTTAGTCAGCGCAATACCGTCGATACCGCCGGTTTTCACGGCCTGGCGCACCAGAACCGCATCGAACCAGCCGCAGCGGCGCTTACGGCCTGTGACGGTTCCGAATTCATGGCCTTTCTCGCCTATTCTCTCGCCGATTTCATCCTGGAGTTCGGTCGGAAACGGCCCCATGCCCACGCGCGTCGTATAGGCTTTGGTGATGCCAAGAATATAGCCGATCGATTTAGGCCCCACGCCCGCGCCGACAGCTGCCTGGGCCGCCACGATATTCGACGATGTCACATATGGATAGGTGCCGTGATCGACATCAAGCAGGTGTCCCTGCGCACCTTCGAACAGGACTTTCTCGCCTTTATATTTCGCTTCATCGAGACGCTTCCAGACGACACCGGCATAAGCCAGGACTTCCGGCGCGATTTTCATCAACGAATCATAGGTTTCGTCGATGCTGATTTCTTTCCAGCCGAACCCGCGAATAAGCGCGTTGTGATAGGTCATCAGAGCTTCGAGTTTCTCGCGCACCAGTTCAGGATGCTTGAGATCGCAGACGCGAATGGCGCGGCGCGCCACCTTGTCCTGATAGGCCGGACCGATGCCGCGCCCTGTCGTGCCTATTTTATTTTCGCCGCGCGCGGCTTCCATGGCACGGTCGATCTCCCCGTGAACGGGAAGGATTAGCGGCGCGTTCTCGGCGACCATCAGATTGGCCGGCGTAATCTCGACACCCTTGGCGCGCACCGATTCAATTTCCTTAAGCAACGCCCACGGATCGATAACGACACCGTTGCCGAGAATCGACAATTTACCCTTGCGGACGATACCGGACGGCAGAAGCGAGAGTTTGTAGACGACACCGTCGATAACAAGCGTATGCCCGGCATTATGGCCGCCCTGAAAACGCACGACGACATCGGCACGGCTTGAAAGCCAGTCGACGATTTTTCCTTTTCCTTCATCTCCCCACTGGGAGCCGATTACTGCCACATTTGCCATTACAGTTCTTTCACTTTTTTATTTTTAAACACATGGGTTGCATCGAGAGCTTCCGCATTTTTTTCATCCGCTGCGCCAACGCCCCTGATGACATTCCAGCCCTTATTCTGCAAGCCCTTGATCTCCTGCCAGCCGGCATCCCTGCCGACCAGTATCGATTTTCTTCTGCCTGTTTCAGGTAGTGCGCGCAAGACACTATCCATATAGAGTGTGAAACCGCAGGCTTTCTCGCTTTGATCGCCAAAAAGAGATGTATAAGAACCACCGCGACCAAGCTCGCCACTAATGCCTTTGGCAAACAGCGTGAAGCATGGAAATGACTGATATTCAAAACCTCTGTTTTCAAGCGGATCGACCGTAATTGTCACATTCTTATCAAGGCCATAAATTTTCAGCGCTTTCTGCAAATCCTTGATAACCGCTTCGAGCTGGTCGAGTATTTTTGCAATGCCTGCCGGAAGCTTGACCTGTTTTTTGCGGCTGAGGAAGGCCGCGGATGGGCCGGATATTTCATCGAGCGCAATTAAAATCTTGCCCGTTGCCCCCAGAGCCTCAAATGCCGCGCGATCACGACGCTGGCAGGCATGCATTATTTTCTCCTTCTGCACGGGCGTGCCGGGCAGCAGGCGCAGGATTTCCGGTGCCGTAAAATCGATCGAAATATTTTTGACACCGTTCTCATGCAGAGAGATCAGAGAGATCAGCGCGATTTCAGTCGCGGATTCAGCCGTCGCACCGATTTTCTCGCAACCGGCCTGTTTAAATTGGCGCTCCGGGCGTAATTGCGTCGACTGTATCCGCAAGACATCCGCGATATAGGCGAGGCGCAAAGGACGCTTCGCGTTTTTCAATCGTGATGTCGCAACGCGCGCCATTTGTGCAGTCGTATCTGAGCGCAGCGCCATCATGCGCTGTGAAACCGGGTCCATCAGGCGGAACGTGTTCGTGGAAAGAGCACGCCCCGCCCCTTCCGCCAGAAGCGTTTCTTCAAATTCAAGCAGCGGCGGATTCACCAGCCTGTATCCGAATTGCGCGAAAATTTTCTGTAGCTTCTGGGCCGCTGCCGCTTCACGTTCGGCATCGTCTGGCATACGGTCCATCATACCGTTTGGTAAAAGCGCATTACTCTCAGGCATTGTTCTGCTTCAGATTAAAGGAATGGTTGACCGGCCCGAAACCCAGACCGATGACTTTCGCCGTGCGAATGGCCTCGACCAGGAATTCCTGCGCGGAGATAAATGCGTCCCTCGGACTTTTACCCTTGGCAAGGCCCGCGGCGATCGCAGACGAAAGGGTCGTACCCGCCCCATGTGTTGCACGAGAGTCAAAACGCGGGCTTTCGAATACTTCCGGGCCACGGTCGTCGAAATAGACATTGTGAATTTTATCGGACGACAAAGATCCGCCCTTGACGATGACACTGCGACAACCGAGCGTCATCAGCATTTCCGCCGCGTGTTTCATATCGTCAATATCACGGATGGAAAGACCGGTCAGCTCCTGCGCTTCGCGAAGATTGGGCGTAATGACATCGGCGTAAATCAGCAAACGGCGCTTCAGCGCGTCGCGGGCCGGTTTATCGAGAAGAAGCTTGCCGATACGGCCGATCATCACAGGATCGACGACGAGCTTCAGCTCACGGCCCTGATGTTCCTCCAGAAAATCGCCGACAACATTGATAATGTTTTCGGTCCCCAGCATACCGAGTTTGACGATACGCGGATTAAAATCATCCATCACCGCCTTCAACTGCGCTGCGACGATATTATCAGGAATAGGATACATGTCGAATACGTCTGTCGTATTCTGAACGCACACGGACGTTATTACCGTGGCCGCATATTCGCCCAGCGCCTGTATTGTCTTGATATCGGCCTGGATACCGGTTCCAGCCGACGAGTCAGACATTCCTACGCATAGGATCTGCGATGCCATCAAATTTCCTATTTCACTGTCGCGGTTTTGATTACGTTACAAAGATCGTCAACTACGCTTTCAACAAGCTTCTGGTCGTTACCTTCAGCCATGATACGGATCAAAGGCTCCGTTCCCGATGCGCGCACTAGAACGCGTCCGTCATTCGCGAGTGTCTTATCGGCCTTCTCAAGCGCGGATTTGACAATCTCGTTCTGGAGAGGGTTTTGCCCTTTTTCAAAGCGTACATTTTTAAGTATCTGCGGCAAGGCCTCGAACACGCGCGTGCATTCGCTGGCTTTACATTTTTTATTCTTGATAATCGAGAGCACATGAAGCGCGGCAAGCAACCCGTCGCCTGTCGTGCCGAAATCCGAGAGAACGATATGGCCCGACTGCTCTCCGCCGAGATTGAAATCACCTTCACGCATCTTCTCGACAACATATCGGTCGCCAACCGCGGCACGGATCAGGCTGATATCGTTTTTCTTGAGGAAATTCTCAAAGCCCAGATTGGACATGACGGTTGAGACAACGGTATTGTTCTTCAGCAACCCTTGTGATTTCAGATGAACCGCCAGCAGCGCGAGCAACTGATCGCCGTCGACTTTTTCGCCTTTTTCATCAACCAGGATCAGGCGGTCTGCATCACCGTCAAAAGCAATACCCAGATCGGCCTTATGTTCCAGAACTTTCCTCTGAAGCTGGGCGATATTCGTCGCGCCGCGCTCGTCATTGATATTCTTGCCGTCCGGGTGGACACCGATTGAAACAACTTCGGCTTCCAGCTCCCACAGCGCCTGGGGCGCGACTTTATAGGCTGCGCCATGCGCGCAATCGACAACGATTTTCAGGCCGCTTAAGGTCTGGCCTTTCGGGAATGATGCCTTCACATATTCGATATAACGGCCCAGCGCATCATCCATGCGGCTGGCCTTGCCCATTTTATCCGGCTCCGGCAGGTCGGTCATAAGAGCGGGATTATCGATCCATTCCTCGATCTGACGTTCCAGGTCGTCGGGCAGCTTATAACCATCGCTCGCGAATAATTTAATCCCGTTATCGTAATAAGGATTGTGAGAGGCGGAAATCATCACACCGATATCCGCGCGCATAGAGCGCGCCAGCATCGCAATGCCCGGTGTCGGAATCGGACCTGTCAGAACGACATCAATTCCCATGGCCAGAAAACCGGAAGCCATTGCCTGCTCAAACATATAACAGGACTGACGCGTATCCTTGCCGATCACGGCGCGGCTGATGGCGTGCGCCTCACCCGTGCGTTTCAAAACGCGGGCGGTTGCCATGGCGACACGCTGCGCCACATCCGCCGTCATGGGATGGACATTTGCTTTTCCGCGAATTCCGTCAGTACCGAAGTATTTTTTGCTCATGGGGACTTTTTAACGAGGTTTAAGCCCTTATCCTAGCTGAATTTCGGCCCACTTCAAGATTTTTGACATATTATTAAGGCTGTATGGAGAAATCGCCGGCTTTGCCAGTTTTAAGGTCAATCTGGCGGATCGTATTATCATTCGTATCGACGATATAGGCCATATCGCCTGCAACCGAGATACTACCCGGCTCGTTGAGTTTTTCCTCCAATGTCAGGCTCGAAAGAGCCTCTGACTTCAGGTCATAGACGCGGATCGCGTTATTGTAGGTATCCGCGATATAGATTTTCTCTGCGCTCGCCGACAGGCCCTGCGGATGCTGCAATCTGGCTTCCGGATATTTACCATCTTTGAGGCCAAAATCGAACAATCCGGTCCCAATCAATGTTTGAACCTTTCCGTCTTTGAGCATGCGCAAAGCCGAACTCTCTGCATCGACAAAATAGATGGTTTTATCGACAATTGAGATCGCGCTTGGCTGGGCAAGATCGGCCTCGAGCGCGGCACCGTCTTTGATATCTTCCCGCCCCGTTCCTGCCAGTGTCGAAAGCTTTTTATCTTTCAGATCATAGCTCAGCAATTGATGCGTACCCGCATTGGCGATGACAATATTTCCGTCATTATCATCGGCCACATCCCATGGCGAGGCGAGATGATCCCTCTGTCCGCGTATGCCATTGCCCGCCAGCGTCGCGACAGTTTTTGCCTTTAGGTCGATCTCGCGCAGCGCATGATTGCCGGTATCCGCGACATAGACTTTATCGTCTATCGCGGCGATACCGCGCGGCGCGTTAAACTGTGCGGTCGAAAGGTTGCCGTCTTTTAGCCCTTTCGTCCCAGCGCCTATTTTATAGAGGATTTTACCGCCTTTATCTGTCACCAGAATGCGGTTATGCCCCATATCGGCGATGGCGAAATTCTGGCCGTAAACGATCATACGGGACGGGAATAACAGCACGGTTTTATCTTCTGCCTTCACGACAGGAGCGGCAGCAAGGTCTGAATTTATAGAAAGAGATTCTATATCTTTGGCGATTTCGTCTTTATGCCCCTCGCCCGAATATCGCGCGATTTCCTTGCCGTCAGGGTCAAGCAGAATCTGCGTCGGCCAGGCCTTCACATCATAAGAATTCCAGATCACAAAATCTGAATCATTGATAACCGGATGTTTCAGGCCAAAACGTTTGATCGCGAACTCAATGCGCTCATTCCCCTGTTCGCCCTGGAATTTCGCCGAATGCACGCCAACGATCAGGAGTTTATTACCGAATTCCTGCTCAAGGGATTCAAGATCGGGAATGATCTGCATGCAGTTGATACAGCCATAGGTCCAGAAATCCAGAAGCACCGCGCGGCCTTTAAAATCATCTGCCGTCAGGGCGCGGGTTGTATTGAGCCATCCACCCTTGCCGCCGGTTGCCAGCGTAGCATATGGGTCGGCGTGGACCGTTCCTGTTACAAGAAAGAATGCTAAAAGACAGAGGGCAATTTTTTTCACTTTACCGTCATACCTGCGAAAGCAGGTATCTCTCTTCTACTAAATGAAATGCCTGCTTTCGCAGGCATGACACATAGGTATTTATTTATATTGTTCCGCGGCTTTCGGGACCAATATCCAGACCGCCGCCGCGAGGGATGGCAGGTTTCGATTGCAAAGGACCTTCATCCGAATTGTCGTTGCGGACGATCTTCTCGCCCTTGAGCAAGGCCTTGATCTCGTCGCCCGAGAGCAATTCATATTCAAGCAGGGCTTCGGCCAGCGTATGCAAATCCTGCAATTTATCGGTCAGGATCGTCTTCGCACGCGTATAAGCCTCTTCAACGATGCGACGGACTTCGCTGTCGATCAGGGCCGCCGTGTCATCGGACATATTCTTCGATTGCGAAACCGAATGACCGAGGAAGACTTCTTCCTGATTGTTGACGTAACGGATCGTGCCCAGCTTGTCGGACATGCCCCATTCAGTGACCATGCGACGGGAAATCTCAGTCGCCATCGAAATATCGGATGACGCGCCGGTCGTGACCTTTTCCTTGCCGAAGATGATTTCCTCAGCGATACGGCCGCCCATCGCCACCGCAAGATCGGCCTCGAGTTTCGCTTTGGACATCGAGATACGATCACCTTCAGGCAGGCGCATGACCATACCCAGCGCACGGCCGCGCGGCACGATTGTCGCCTTGTGGATCGGATCGGATTCAATTTCATTCAGCGCAACAATGGCGTGACCGGCTTCATGGTAAGCTGTCAGTTTCTTCTCATTATCGGTCATCACAAGCGAACGGCGTTCCGTTCCCATCATGACCTTGTCCTTGGCTTCCTCGAAATCTTCCATGCCGACGACGCGCTTGTTCTTGCGCGCAGCGAGCAAAGCACCTTCATTGACGAGGTTTGCAAGATCGGCCCCGGAAAATCCTGGCGTGCCACGCGCAAGTACTGCCGCATCTACATTGGATGCCAGCGGCACTTTTTTCATGTGAACCTTGATGATCTTCTCACGGCCTTTTACATCAGGGTTCGGGATCACAACCTGGCGGTCAAAACGACCCGGACGCAACAGCGCAGGATCCAAAACATCCGGACGGTTGGTCGCCGCGATGATGATAACACCTTCATTGGCTTCGAAACCGTCCATCTCGACCAGCAACTGGTTCAATGTCTGTTCACGCTCATCGTTACCACCGCCAAGACCTGCGCCACGGTGACGACCGACCGCGTCGATCTCATCGATGAAGATGATACAAGGCGCGTTCTTCTTACCCTGTTCGAACATATCACGGACACGGCTTGCGCCGACACCGACGAACATTTCGACGAAATCGGAACCGGAGATCGTGAAGAACGGCACATTGGCTTCACCGGCGACAGCGCGCGCGGTCAATGTCTTACCCGTTCCCGGAGGACCGACGAGCAAAGCGCCTTTTGGAATCTTGCCGCCCAGGCGCTGGAATTTCTGCGGGTCTTTGAGGAATTCGACGACTTCCTGCAGTTCGGCTTTTGCTTCATCGATACCGGCAACATCGTCAAACGTGACGCGGCCCTGCTTCTCGGTCAGCATCCGCGCGCGCGATTTGCCAAAGCCCATCGCGCCGCCGCCGCCCTTGCCCTGCATCTGGCGCATAAAGAAAATCCATACGCCGATTAAAAGCAGCATCGGGAACCATGAGAGGATGACGCCGAGCACGCTCATCTGTTCAGGGTCAAGTTTCTCGGCCTTGATGCGGACACCCGTCCCCTGCAGGCGGTCGACCACGTTTTCCTGTGGCGGCACCGTCGTGCGGAATGCGCCGCCGGAGCTTGCGTAATGGCCGGAAATATCCTGGCCCTTGACCGTCACGTCGGAAATCGAGCCGGACTTGGCGGACGACATGAAATCGCTATAAGCAAGCGCTTCGGATTGTTTGTCGGTCCCCTGCTGGGACTTTTGAAAGACGCTGAAAAGAAATGCCAGCGTTAAAATAATCGCCAGCCAGAACAATGCATTACGACCTAGACCTTGCACGGGAAATCCTTCTTAATGTGAAGCCTTAATTCTAAATGGTTTCGGGCTTTCAGTCTAATAGTATAAATATGCCAGAACTTTGAAAATCCAAGGTTTTTAACTTAATAGCTATGGTTTATAGTTAAATTCATGTTCGAACACAAATCCCAGCCCCTTCTCAGCCGTGCCAAATGGCACCAGCGCGTATTCAATTCCGTCAAGCTGGCGGTCGCCATTATCGCTGCCTCGCTCACGGCCGGGATCATCGGCTACCATTTTCTTGGCGATCTGCCATGGATTGATTCACTGCTCGAAGCCTCGATGATTCTCGGTGGTATGGGTCCGGTTGCCGCGATGCAAAATGACAGCGTCAAAATCTTCGCTTCCGCCTATTCCCTCTACAGCGGTCTTGTCATATTGGGATTGATGGGAATCCTGCTCGGTCCCTGGGTACACCGTATGATGCATCACTTCCATGCCGAAGGGCGTGAAGATAAAAACTAGTCCGGCTTTTCCCGTGACACCGAGATTATTTTCTTCGCCTTGTGATGCCTGATCACACAGCCCGCCAGTGTCGATGCCTTGAAGTCATCCCCGTCATAGATTTCATCGGTGATCTGTTCAAGGATTTGCAGCGACGGCGGATAAGGCCTTGGACCGGAAATACGCCCGATCGCATTCTGGATGATACGCAGCCCGATTTCCTTCGGCAGCGCTTTCAGTTTCAAAAAATCAATTTCGATACGCTGCGTCGCAACTTTAAGAGTGCAGTTTTTTTCTTCCTTTTCAGTAACTTGCTCCAGCGCATTACGAACACGCTCAAGACGTTTGGTAAGCGTTAGAACCCGCTCAACAGTCAGGCCTTCACGCTCCAGAACCTCCTTCGACTGACGCAAACGCACCCGCGCATACTTGTCAGAGATGTTTGACGGGTCTTCAATCCATTCCAGACGGTTCTTTTTACAGACCGCGATCAGGTCTTCATGCGACAGGGACAGGCAGGGCCGCACCAATGTCACGTCCTTCTGCTTTTGCAGAGCGGGCATAACGGAGAGACCGTCGACCCCGCTGCCCTTGGCAAGCCGGAACAGGAAAGTCTCCACCTGATCGTCGCCGTGATGCGCCAGGAACAAATATTTAATCTTCTGCTTCTGGCAATATTTCGACATCAGCGCGTAACGCGCCTTGCGGGCCTCTTCCTGAATACGGGCTTTAGGCTTGTCCCCTGCCCAGTTCAGGATTTTATGAGTGACTTGCGGCCAGTCTACGACCCATTGCGCGACTTTTCTTGCTTCCTTTTTGGATTCCGCACGCAGGCCATGGTCAACCGTCAGTATATGCAGGTCAATTTCATTCTTTTTGGCGAATTGAGACAGTAGATAGCCGAGTGCGATGGAATCGCATCCACCCGAGACAGCGACTGCGAGTTTTTTTTCGTGAGTGAAGTCGTTGAGAGAAGCAAGAAGATCGGAAAAGCTTTTTTGCGTGATTAGCTGCAAGCCAGTTTGCTCATTTCCTGATCCGCGCGGTGGAGGAGCGTGCTATTACCGGCAGGATATTGTTTCTTCAATTGTTTCAGGGAAACACAGGCTTCCTTGGTTTTACCGGCACCGCCCAGCGACATGCCAAGCTTCAACAATGAATCGGCAGCCTTAGGACCTTTCGGATATTTCTTATAGCTTTCAGCGAAGATGCGTGAGGCTTCAGAGAATTTCTGCTGGGCGTAGAATGTTTCGCCGTACCAGTAAGTCGCATTTGCGGATAACGGATGTCCCGGATTTGCTTTCAGGAAGCGGTCGAATTCGATCTGCGCATTCTGGTAATCACCGCCTTTCAGTTTTGAAAAGGCGCTTTCATACTGGCTTGCGATATCGCCGGATGACGGCGCGATCGATGCACCGCCCGGGGCGGATTTGATCGAACCCAAATTTTGCTGTGTCGGCGAATTCGCAGGAGCTGCGGCTTTCGGATCGGCGGCAATCGCGCCATAGGCGTTCGGCTGCGGCGGTACTGATGAAGATGTCAGGTCGTTCGCCTGCAGGTTTCCCGATGAAGACGGCGCAGGATTTTGCGGCATGGCGGCACCGGCATTACCTTGATTGAGGCGCATATCGATATCGGAGAGAGCCTTGTCCAGACGATCTTTGAGTTGTGAAATCTCGTGATCCTTCTCTTCCATCTGGCCACGCAAAGAACGCATCTGTCCTTCGAGATCTGAAAGCCTGACTTCCAAATTGGCCTGATATGAATTACCCGATGAAGAAGATGAAATCGTTGGAGCCGGCGCGCCGCCAGACATATCATCGTAATTATTGCTGCTATCCGAACCAGATGAAGGGGAAATCGCGGTTGGTGTGAAGCCGCTGCCGTAACGGACGGGCGCTTCCTTGACAACAACCGGCACCGTGCCCGATCTGTTGAAATTCTCAAGATCTTCAGCGAAAGCGCCAGGGCTCGCCAGAATAAAACAGGCCGCAGAGATGCTGAACATCCTTGCGGCCCGGTTATTTAATAGGTCAGAAATGGAAGAAGGACGAAAAGAAAAAGAATGTTTCATTTTCGGAGATCGCCCTTCTTTCCTTAAATTAGTTGACGACTGTTACGCCGCGACGGTTTTGTGCCCAGCCGGCTGGGTTCGCTTCAGCAACTGCTGGACGCTCTTTACCGTAGCTGATTGTTTGAACGCGTGAAGCATCAACGCCTTGTGACAGGAGGTAGCTTTTCACAGAGTTTGCGCGGCGCTCACCGAGAGCCAGGTTGTACTCACGTGTACCGCGTTCGTCAGAGTGACCTTCAACTGTGATTGAAACATTTGGATATTGTTTCAGCCATGCAGCTTGTTTGTCGAGTGTCGTACGGGCTTCAGCGGAAAGTTCGCTTTCGTCGTAGTTGAAGAATACGCGATCACCAACGTTCACAACGAGGTCTTGCTGTGTACCAGGTGTTACGCCATTGACAGGAGCCGTACCGAAATCAGAACCGTTCGCAGTAACGCCAGTCGCGCCAGTGCCGTTCATGGATGTATCGACAGCCTCGTCATCAGATGAACAGGCAGAGAGAAGAAGAACTGCTGACATTACCAGCAACGCGCGCGAGACCATTTTAAAGCTCCTTTTTGGTTCTAACAGACGAATTATATAAACTAATACAAACTTATCCAGGGTTGGGGGGACAGGGTGTAAAAACTTGAATTAGTAATAATCTCGAATCACTAGGGAAACAAGGGGTCGAGAGCAATTTATTTACTATTTTTTAAACTTATTGAAGGCTGTCTCGAAGCGAGCTCAGAAAGAGCTGGGCATCATAGCGGTCCTGGTGGCCGGGCGCATGTTTCAGATATTCCTCAAGTATCTCTATCGCCTGTAAAATATGGCCTGTTCGCGCATGAAGCACGCCCGAATCGAATAAAAGCCGGTATTCAAGCGGCGCGATGAGCCGCATCTGCTTAACCGTCTCAAGCGCAGCCTGATAGTCTTCATGTTCGATCTGGCGATGCTTGATGTTGTTCTGGAGCCTGATAAGGATATCCCGGCTCGTCGCCGGCTCATAAAAACTGGAAGACAGCTCGGCATCAGGGCCGGCTATTTTCTTCAGGAGATTGCGTAAATCCGCCGCCTGCATGATCTGGAAATTATTGAAAGGATCCGTGATCAGGCGGTGCGGCCCCTGTTGCAGCCTGAGTAGAAAATGCCCGGGGAAATTCAGTCCCTCCATCTCCCACCCTTGCGCCTGCGACGCGTGCAGTGTGATGATGGCAAGCGCGATCGGCAGACCTTTGCGGCGATCGATGACACTCGGCAGATCGGCATTTTGCAGATCGTCGTAATTATCCTTGTCGCCTTCGTATTTATACTGGTCGGAAATAATATGTTTGAGCGCGGCGAGTTTCGTTTCAGCGGAATCATCCGCGCCAGCCTCCAGCAATGCCGCGTGCCGGTTTTTTACATCGTCGCTGATTTTATCAAGATGATGCCGATAGCGATCGAGATCGAGCCCTGGACGCTGGGCGGCAGAAAGTTGCAATGCCGTTTCAGCGAGAGGAATTTCCTGATCCGATATGGCTCCTAATCTTTCCAGGATGGATGCGTTCATGTTTGACATCCCTATCAGGGCGGCAGTACTTCACTTTGAATGTCGGACTTAGACGGTGTCAGGCTCGGGGCGGGTGTCGAAGGAGAACTGTCCGTACCCTGAAATACTGGTGTTGGTTGCTGATACAGCGTGGATTGCGGAGATGCGACAGGCGCAGTATCGGACGGACTGCTGATCGAACCGTTGGCGATCGACGTGATCGGCTCGCCGACCATTTTCACGTAGGAAACGACCTGTTTGACACCTTTGGTTTTGCGCGCGAGACGGATGACGTGATCGAGTTCTTTCGGCGATTGCGCGACACCCATCAGATAGACGACACCGCGAACGGTATCGATCGTGTAGTTGATCGACTGGATATCCTTGCTGAAAACCATCTGCGCTTTCAGAGTGCTGCTGATCCATTCGTCATTGGCATAGCTGCCGAGGCTGCGCGCGTTACCAACCTGGATTTCATTGATGACCTGCTTGACACCTTTGGCCTGCCAGGCGAGACGCACGGCTTCGACGCGGTGCTCAGGCTTCTGCACGACACCTGTCAACAGGACGCGGCCTTGATCGACCGTCATGTCGAGTTTCTGGAACATCTCGGTGTTGTATTTGAACCAGTAATCGTTGATGCGGGCGCGGATCGCCGTGTCGGTCACGGCGGATCTGATGCCGCCTTCCTTGGCGGAAGCAATACCGGCTGCAGCCCCCGCCCCTGTTGCGATCCCGAGCGGCACGCAGCCCACAAGAAAGGAAGACGAGACAAGAAGGACGAGTAGCGGGAGTTTTTTCATGGAATATTCCTGGGAAATACGAATCGGTCCCCTATTATGTGGGTTCCGGCCAGGCATTGTCCAGATGCCGTATCCGCAATCCTGATATAGCGATCAAATCAAACCGTATAGATTTATTGAAATAATGCGGGTTCTGGGACACGTAAGCCTTCGCGCAGCGCGCGATCCGCGACCGCATGGCGGGTGTCACCGCTTCAAGGGCCGACGCGATATCCGCGCGCTGCTTGACTTCGACACAGACCAGCGCACCGCGCTTCTCGGCCAGTATATCGATCTCGCCAAGGGAAGTTTTAAACCGCCAGTTTAAAATCCTGTACCCTTTGAAAAAGAGATAGAGGATCGCAAGGATCTCGGCATTCAACCCCTGCGTGTAGGATTTGAGGCTCATGGGTTTTTCTTGCTCAGCTCAAGCGCGAGATTATAAATCTGTTTTTTCGGCAGGCCTGTGCGCCCCATCACCAGCGCAACCGCGTCCTTGAGCGAGTTATGCCCGAGCGCATCCATCAAAATCGCTTCCAGATCAAGCTCTTCGCCGTCACCGCTCGCACCTTCGATGACAAGCACGATCTCGCCCTTGGGCTGGCCGTCTTTTTGCAGGCGCGTCAAAAGCTCGGATACTTTTCCGCGCCAGACATCTTCGAACATTTTGGTCAACTCGCGCGCGAGCGCCATATTGCGGTCGCCAAGAATTTCTAAAATATCATTGAGCGAATCCTCGACGCGGTTCGCGCTTTCGAAAAAGATCAGCGTGGAGGGCGTATTCTTCCAGCGCAGCAGCTCGTCCTTGCGCGCGCCTGTCTTGCTGGGCAGAAATCCCAGGAAAGAAAACTGGTCGCTCGGGATGCCGGAGAGTTGCAAGGCCATCAGCGGCGCATTCGCGCCCGGCAGGCTCGTTATATATAGGCCTTTTTTCTGAACTTCCTGGATCAGCTTATAGCCGGGGTCTGAAATCAGCGGCATCCCGGCATCGGAGATCAGCGCCACCGCCTGCCCCTCCTCGATTCTGGTAATTATTTTTCCAGAGTCCTGAAGCTCATTATGATCATGGATGGATATAAGGGGCTTCTTTATTTCGTGTGTCTTGAGCAGGAACCCGCTGACCCGCGTATCCTCACAGGCGATAACATCAACGGCGCGTAAGACATCTATCGCCCGCAAAGTTATATCCCCGAGATTCCCGATCGGAGTCGCAACCAGATATAGACCTGGTTTCAGTTTTTCGTTATGGTCCGGCTTCTTCATATCCATTTCAGGTTTAGGCGAGGTCCGCATGCAGCGCAATGTCCTTTATACACTTATAGGTAACCGAACCTTGAAATTTGCATTGTCCATGGCCGTGGTGTTTCTTTTAAGCGCCTGTGACGGATCGGTCGCGCCTTGGGAAACCAGTCTGAATTCGCGCACGCCGCCCGCGCCTACCCTGCCGAACCAGTCCTCCGCGCTGCCACCGTCCGTTGCGGCCCCCTCGACCGTCAATCCACTGACACCAATGCCGGCTCCGGGCACAAAAAGTAAAGTAGCGCTCCTGCTTCCTCTCTCGGGTCGCGGCAGCGATGCCGGTCAGGCAATGCTGAACGCTGCGCAACTTGCGATGTTTGATCTCGGTGCGGATGCGTTCGAGCTGATGCCGAAAGATACCGGCGCGTCCGAAGACACGGCGCGTCAGGTGGCGACAGATTCAATTCGCGACGGCGCGAGCCTGATCCTCGGCCCGTTGTTCGCGGCAGACGCAAAGGCGATTGCACCGATCGCATTGCAGTCCAATATAAACGTCGTCTCTTTCTCGACGGATACCAGCGCCGCCGGCGGCAACGTCTTTATCCTCGGCTTCCTGCCGCAATCACAGGTCAAACGCATTCTTGAATATGCGAATGGCAAAGCCCTGACGCATATCGCGCTGATCGCGCCACGCGATCAATACGGCAATACTGTCGCCGAAACCTATGACACGAATTTAAGACTGCGCGGTGCGACCAGCGCCGGCATCCTGCGTTACGACGGCGCACAACCTTCGCCAGATGAAATCAAGCAATTCGTCACAGGTAAAACGATCGATGCGGTTCTGATCGCGGCGAACGCCGCACAAGCGTCAACAATCGCGCAATCGCTGCCTGCGAATATCCAGCGTCTCGGCACGGGGTTGTGGGATCAGGCAGATGCCACCAAGCTCGTCGGCCTGCAAGGCGCATGGTACGCTGCGTCCTCGCCGCATCTGCGCCAGAAATTTGAAAAGAGATATCGCGATACGTATGGCGAAAATCCGCCACGCCTCGCGTCGCTTGCGTATGACGCAGCCGCTCTCGCAGTTGTCCTGTCCAAGCAGGGAAACGGTCTGGGTAAAAACGCACTGCTCAATCAAAGCGGTTTTGCTGGCATCGACGGAATTTTCCGTTTCCAGAACGATGGGCTGAATGAGCGCGGTCTCGCCGTTCTGCAAGTCGGCTCAGGCACTGCAAGCATTATCGAAGAAGCGCCGACAGCTTTTCACTAAAATAATGTGAGAAACAAAAATTCAATTAGCGACGACAGATCGTCGTGAATCTTTGGCACATTAGAAAATCGTCATGCAAATAAAAAATAAAATATTTTTTTGCGCCATACATTAGTGGATTATTTCGACTCTTTGTCTTGAATAAAATTTTTAGAAACGCTACGTATTTGTTCTCCGAAAATTACATCAAAATAAATCTTCTAACTCACGAGGTGTGTATCTATGTCCGTTGCCCAACGTGCTATCTATTCCGGCGTTTCCCAGCATGACGAATTATCCAAAGACCTGTTTACCGCCGCCGAAGAAAAGAAGGTTGCACCAGTTGAAGCAAAAGACACAGAAGTAACCTTCAAAGCTGCCGGCCGCCCGAGAAGCGAAGTTTCCAAGCAGGCTATTCTCGATGCAACATGGAAGCTCCTGCTTCACACATCGGTCAAAGAAATTTCGATTGAAGCGATCGCCAAGAAAGCCAATGTCGGCAAGACCACGATCTATCGCTGGTGGCCGAACAAGGTTTCCGTGATCCTCGATGCCGTCAACGGCCAGATGATGTTCCCGCCTGCCATGGTCAGCGGAAATTCAGCCAAGGAGCTTCTGCTGCGCCAGATGGAACGCTTCGGCAAAACGCTTAAAGGCCGCACCGGCAAGATCATCGCCGAAGTTTTCGCGGAATCACAAGGCTCGCAGGAGCTACTTGAAATCTATTACAAGAACTTCATGCTCCAGCACGAAGAAATCATGGCCAATATCATCGAGCAAGGTAAGGAATCCGGTGAATTCGCCGTCGCGGCTGATACCGCGCTGATCGTTGACATGATGTACGGCTCGGTCTTCTACCGTCTGATGAGCAACCCGGACAGCATCCAGCCTGAATTCTTTGACAGCCTTGCCATACTGGGTCTCAAAATCCTCTCGGTGTATCCACAACCGCAAATCGCCGCTTAATACCGGCTTAGGAACAAAAAAATCCCCGCTTCTCGCGGGGATTTTTCTTTATCGTTATTGTTAACTAGGCCGCTTGCGCGACAGAAGCCGGGATTGAATTTACAGCATCAAGCGCCGTTGCCGCCGCATTGATTGTCGCCGCGATACGCAGGGCTGTCTGGATTTGCTCTTTTGTCAGATCGTGTTTGATCAGTTGCGCTTCATGCGCATCAAGGCACATACCACATCCATTGACCGCAGATACCGCCAGCGCCCAGAGTTCAAAATCAACCTTGTCAACGCCGTGATTGGCAAGAACGTTCATGCGAAGCTTTGCAGACATCGCCTGATAATCCTTGCTGCTCATGATATGAACCGCGCGGTAGTAGACGTTGTTCATCGCCATGATGACCGCAGAGGCACGGGCCGCATTGACGGCTTCCGCCGACAATTTGCCCTGGACTTCCGCTTCAACAGCAGCAATGACCTGCGGCTGACGCGTTGCAATCGCGCAAGCGAGGAAAGAACCCCAGAGTTGCTGGCCGGACAGGCTTTCATCTGACGATAAGGTCGACAGGTTCAGCTTGATGTCCTTTGCGAACTCCGGCAGAGCGTTTTTAAGGGTTTCGATTGTCATCGATTACGCCGCTTTCTTGAGGTCGATAACATCGCCGCCGACTGGGCGGTTGCAAGGGCAGAGATCGTCTGTCTGCAGACCGTCAAGAACGCGGAGAACTTCCTTAGGATTACGGCCGACGTTCAGGTTGTTGACCGATACGTGCTGGATAACGTTGTGCGGATCGACGATGAAAGTCGCGCGGTATGGAACACCGGATGGTTCACGAATACCAAGACCGTCTGTCAAAGAACCGTTTGTATCGGCAAACGACCACTGGTTCAGTTTATTCAGGTCCTTGTGATCGCGGCGCCAGGCCAGTTTGCAATGTTCGTTATCTGTGGAACCGCCGAGAACGACGCAGTCACGATCTGCGAATTCTTCGTTCAGTTTTGCGAATTCAACGATTTCTGTCGGGCAAACGAAGGTGAAATCTTTTGGATAGAAGTAGATGACTTTCCATTTACCTTCGAAGGATTTTTCTGTGATTGTTTCGAAAGCGGACTGGCCGTTTTCTTCGTGGGCGTTAAAGCCCGGCTTTACGCCTGTTACTTCGAATTCCGGAAGTGTTTCGCCGATACCTAGCATTTTTGGGTAGCTCCTTACTGATTATGTTGCGATGCGGGTATATAGACCAGATTCGCCCCTCACTGATCCAATTGGAAATAACTGTAGTTTCAATCGTTTTTTTCGATGGATATTCTGTAATTTAATCGTTATATACGAATAATGCAGTCATTACCGCCCCTACGTCAGCTCCAGTATCTGGAAGCCCTGCACCAGCACCGCTCGTTCAGCCGGGCGGCAGAGGCCTGTCATGTGACCCAGTCCACTTTCAGCGCCGGGATCGCCGCGCTTGAAAACCTGCTCGGCCATCAATTGATCAACCGCTCAACACGCCATTTATCTTTCACTGCACTCGGTGAAGACATCGTCGGCAAATCGAAAGAGCTTATCCTGCAGGCAAATGAAATCATGACACTTGCCAAACGCTCATCGGAAGGGCTCGCCGGACCTTTGCGCCTTGGCATCATCCCAACCATCGCGCCTTATTTATTGCCGACACTCCTGCCCGCATTGTCGCGCGACTGGCCGGAACTTGAACTGCAGTTGCATGAAGACTTAAGTTCGCGCCTTGTACAAACACTGGAGGCAGGAAAGCTTGACGTGCTGCTCCTCGCTTTTCCATTCTCCACGCCGAACCTGAAACAAATGACGATTTTCAGCGAAGAATTTGTTCTTGCTTCACCTGACAACAATCCCTCTACAGATATGGTGGATCTGGACGATCTTGAAAATCTTAACCTGTTACTGCTTGAGGAAGGGCATTGCTTGCGTTCTCACGCACTTGCAGCCTGCCGTACACAGACACCTGTTATTAGAAAAACTTTCTCGACGACGAGCCTGCCAACGCTGATCCAGATGATCCAGCATGGCTATGGCGTAACGCTTTTGCCAGAAATGGCCGCACGCGCGAGTGCCTTACCCAAAGGCATCCATATCAGCCGGTTTAAAGATCCGGCCCCTACACGCGATATCGGCCTTGTCTGGAGATCCGGTGCCATAAAGGACAAGGACCTCAAAAACCTCGCAGAAACGGTCAAAAAAGCCTTCCCTCATGAAATTCTTGCCAGAAAAGCCGCTTGAGGTTAGTAAATAGCACCATGAATAACAGCATCTGGACAGTCTGCGCCCTTTACCGCTTCGTTGAAATCAATGACCTTCCCGCCATGCAGGAAGCCGTCAAGGAAATCTGCTCGAAACATTCGATCTGCGGCACGATCCTGCTCGCGCCTGAAGGTATCAATGGCACTGTCGGTGCCCCCACGCCTGAAGACATGGAAGTGCTGATCAGCTTCCTTGATGAACATCTTGCAATCCGCCAGGGTCAGGTGAAATACTCAACCGCCAACAAACGTCCCTTTCTGCGCGCAAAGATCAAGCTGAAAAAAGAAATCATTACGATGCGCCAGCCACAGGCCAATCCGACAAAAGTCGTTGGAACTTATGTCGAACCGAAAGACTGGAACGCGCTGATCTCAGATCCTGACGTTCTGGTTCTCGACACGCGTAATGATTACGAAACCCAGCTTGGCATCTTCAAAAACGCCGTCGATCCGGATATCAAGATCTTTACCGAATTCACCGAGTTCGTGAAAACAAAACTCGATCCAAAAAAACACCAGAAAGTCGCGATGTTCTGCACCGGCGGCATTCGCTGCGAAAAAGCGTCAAGCTATATGCTCGGCGAAGGCTTTCCAGAGGTTTACCACCTTAAAGGCGGCATCCTGAAATATCTCGAAGAAGTTCCTGTTGAAGAATCCATGTGGGAAGGCGAATGTTTCGTCTTCGATCGCCGCGTCGGCGTGAAGCATGGACTCGAACAGGGCATTCTCGACACCTGCTTCGGCTGCCGCGCCTCTATCTATCCGGAAGACCGCAATCGTGCGGAATTCGAAGAAGGCGTTTCGTGCCATCACTGCCACGGCACGATGACCGAAAAACAGATCGCCTCGAAACGCATGCGTCACCAGCATAAATTAAATCACGCGAAAAGAATGAGCGCGTAAAAGCGCTTATTTTTCCTGCATTTGGTAAAAATTTCAGTTTTTATTGACATAACACTAAACTTCTATTAGTCATATCACATCGCCAACAACACGGTTAGGTTGAATGACAATGCGTAATGATGATCAAGCGCCCTTTACTGAGGCAAAAATATTTATAGATTCTGTTCGCGAAACCCATAGTGCTAGCAAAAAAAGCTATACTGGGAAATTTGCCATCTCAGCAAATGCAGCAAATAATATTCAGGCAGCAACGATTCATACAGTTTCATTATCAACATCATTTAACGACGCATCAAACATTAATGCATTAGAAAATTTACTTACGCGATTTGAAAAACTGGCGGGGCAAAACAAATTTATTATATCCGATAATTTACGCCCCTATATCGCTTACATATTACATCAAGAGATGCTTGAAAATGCTCAGTCATTAAAATTTAATAATTTGATAGATGTTGTTAAGCATACAAACCATTTCGGAACAGAATTTATACAAAATTGGCAAAACGAATTTCCTGATTTTAAAGCCACGCCTTCTATTATCAAACGTGCTATTACAAGTTATTCCGCTAATCCAAGAAGTTTCTTACTTGGTGTACTTAAAACAATAGATGAAATATCCACCGAAGAGGAATTTAAAATATTTCATGATACCCCCTCGGTAATCCAACGTGCAGCTACAGGTCACACAACAAATCCAAGGGATTTTCTTCGCAAAATTATCAATACAATAGACGAGATTTCTAAAGAAGAAGAATTCGAGATATTCCATGATACCATGGGAGTTATAAGACATGCGGCAATAAAATACCGAGAGCCAAGAGTATTTCTTCGTAATGCCATCAGAAAAATGGACGAAATTCTTACAGAAGAAGAATTTGAGATATTCCATGATTCACCTAGAATAATTAGACGTGCCATTATGGGCTATTCGCAAAACCCGAAAGGCTTTTTGCGAAAAGCGATAAGTGTTATTGATGAAATATCACATGGAGAGGAATTTGAAATATTCCACGATTCTCCAAGAATGATTAAATATATAGCCGCCAATTACCCTGCGGATCCTATGGGCCACCTACGAAACCTGATCACTACTTTTAATGAAATATTAAACGAAGAAGAATTTGAATTATTTCATGACAAATTATATCTTCTTAAAGAAGAATCGATAAATCATAAAGACCTAAGAAGTTTCTTGCGCAAGATTATAAATGGAGAAGATGCAAGATATAATGAATATGGACAGAGACGTGATCGTATACTGAATCTAAAATCGGCGGAAACGCCTATGTCTGAATTTAAATATCATTGACTTAATTCATTAGTACACAATTAAAATAAAACACCCTACTTTCCAATAAAAAAGCCGCCCTTTCGAGGCGGCTTTTTCAATTTAGATTGTATCGATTATTTCTTCGCTGGCTTTTCTGCTGGTTTTTTAGCAGCGGCAGCGGCTCTCATCGCTTCGATCTGTTTTTTGATCTTGGCTTGCACGTCTTCAGCTTCAGCTTTTGTTACTTTGCCGTCGCCGTTCTCGTCCATGATTTTGAATTTTCTGGTTGAGACTTCAGTGAATTCAGCTTTTGAAAGCGACCCGTTTTTGTCTGTATCAAGCCCGGTGAACTGGCCGAGAACGACAGGTTCTGCTTTTTTCTTCGCTGCATCGTCAGGAAGTTCCTTGGCGTTCAGTTTGAAAACAGCAGACTTGAATTCGTCTTTTGTGATCTTGCCGTCTTTATCGCCGTCGAAAGATGCGAATTCTGCGTTGGCGGCAGTATCAGCTTCTTCTTTTGTCACGACACCGTCGTTATTTGCATCAACAGGACCGAAGCCCGATTGTGCGGCCGCTGGAGCAGTCGCCGCAGCAGCCGGAGCTTTTGCATCTTCTGCGTGAGCAGCGATAGAAAGAGTGCCGAGCATCAAAGCCGCAGCAGACAGTAAAAGGTAGTTTTTCATAGGGTGATCCTTAAAAATGAAATTAGCTAAGGTGATATGTATCACCTTTAGGCATAAGGTCTAGGGGGTGTTTTTGTAAAAATCCGCCTTTATTGTGGGGATATATCGAGGACGGCGCGGGGGAATTTGCCACCAACGGGCCCTATGCTGGTGTAATTGCTGACTTTAGCCGGATTCTTGAGCTGGACGACCAGGTGAGCGCCCTTGTCATCCGAGCTCGCCTGATAGGACGCGACCAGCGGTGAATTGGCGATCGTCTTGGTTTTAGCCCCTTCCCATGTAAAGCCGGGGATATCGATAAGAAGGATTTTCTCATCATTATCAACGTCATAGGTAACTTTAGCTTCTTTACCCAGATCGAGAACCAGTCTTGAGAAGCCTTTTTGCTCACCGATACGCACGTCTTTCACGACGGGCTTGCCGACAGGCGCGGCTTCAGTTTTTGCAACCGGCTTCTCGGCTTCTTTCTCGGCGGGCTTTTCAGCTGCCTTTGGCGGAGCCGGCGGCTTGGCTTCGACGACCGGAACAGGTTTCTCCGGTGCAGAAGAAATAGCAACAGGCGCTACTGGCGGCGGCACCGGTATTGCAATGGCGGCTGGTACAGGTACTGCGGCTGGCGCATTTTTTTGCATGCCGTAAGTTGCGTCAATACGATCAAGGCCGAGCGACAGATCCTTGAATTTCTGCTCCATCACATCGATCTTCGCGAGCTTCGGACGCGCGGCAATGACTTCCTGTTGCAGGGCTGTGACCTGTTGCTGGAGCGCTGCGATCTTATCGCCACTCATATCTGCGTTCGAAATTTCTTTTGTCAGTTCCGCAGGTTTTTGCACCGCGCCGTCTTTTGCAGCATGCGCCGGCTGGACATCCGTCTTCTTGACCGGCGTTGACGTTTCACAACCGGCGAGCAGAAGGCTGCAGGTAAAAGCGAGTGTCAGGAATGGTTTCGACGATTGGAACATGAATGTAATTACGAATCCGTGATTGAGCCCTTAAAGTGAGGGTCGAATCGCAAACGGTCAATTGTGCGGGACCTAGGCGCGCGTTTTATCCACAGAGGTATAAACAGCCAGCGTCTTCGCCGCCATCGCCATAAAGGCAAAATTTTCCTCGAATCTCGCGCGTCCCGCTTTGCCAAGCTCAAGCTGCAAGGCCTTGTCCGGAATGACCAGACGCAGCGTATAGGCAAGGCGGTCGATTTCCCCCGCCGGCACGAGATAGCCCGTCTTGCCGGGAAGAACCGCCTCCCTTACACCGCCGACATCGCTCGCAATGACCGGCAGGCTTGCGCGCATGGCTTCGAGGATGGATCGCGGAAACCCTTCCCATTTGCTGATGAGAAGATAAACGTCAGCCTCCCTCTCCATCAGCTCGGCAACGTCATGCCGTTCGCCGCGGAAGAGGATACGGTCGGCAATCTTCAGCTCAGCCGCGAGGTTGCGCAATTCACTGTCATCGCCGCCGCCCACGAGGTCGAGCGTCCATGCGAGATCTTTCAATCCTGATAGCGCCTTGAATAACGTCTCGTGATCTTTCTGCGGACCGATACGCGCGACCATCATCAGCCGCACAGGCTTATCCGTGATCGCATGCGTGACAAGCGGGCGCTCCGGCATCCCGTTATGAATGGCGGTGATTTTATGATCGCGCACGATGCGCGCCTTGAGGCCGAGCGCGCGGTCGTATTCGCTGACCGTGATGATATGACCGCTGAAAAACCCGGCGATTTTCTCGAGGATTTTATAAATGTTTCTCTGGATCGTGGGCACGCCGTCGGTAAAAGCCCAGCCATGTGCGGTGAAAACGGCAGGCACTTTTTCGGCATACGCCGCGAAACGCCCCAAGAGCCCGGCTTTCGATGAATGGCAGGACAGGAGATCGGGTTTGAAATCCTTAAGAACCTTGCGGATCTGGAGAAAGGCTTTCGTGTCTTTGACAGGGTGAATAGCCCGTTCCAGATCGGGGATTTCATAAACGCTGACACCTTGCTCTTCAAGGAAATCCGTCACTTTACCGAAGCTTCCCGTTAAAACGGCCACTTCGTGCCCCTGCCCTTTCATCCACAGGCTCAGGTCGCGCACATGGATCTGCGCGCCGCCCAATTCGTCCATCCGGGTAATGAGATAAGCTATTTTCATGCCATTTTCTTCTAAGGTAAAAACCTGTATAAGCAAACAAGGATTCAAGCAAGGCCAAGTCATGTCATCTTCTCAAAAAATCGCCCTGATCGGGGGCAGCGGGTTTATCGGTTCACGCCTGGCATCGGATTTATGGCGCGGCGGACATTTCGTCACGATTGCAGACATCCAGCCGAGCCAGCCTTACCCGGATTTTTCCAAACCCGCAGATGTCTTGAATACCCAGAGCCTGATCCAGGCCATGACCGGATGCGAGGTCATTGTGAATCTTGCTGCCAAGCATCGTGACGATGTGCGCCCGATCAGTCTTTATTATGATGTGAACGTGACCGGCGCGGTGAATACCTGCGCGGCGGCAGAAGCTCTCGGTATTAAGAAAATAATTTTCACAAGTTCGGCTGCGGTCTATGGACATCAGGATCTCGAAGCTGATGAAGAAACGCCGCATCATCCGATCGGACCTTACGGTGAAACAAAATCACAGGCCGAAGATGTTTTCAAAAAATGGCAGGCAAAAGATCCCGGCCAGCGCACGCTCGTGATCGTACGCCCGACCGTCGTTTTCGGCCCCGGCAATCGCGGCAATGTCTATGCGCTCCTGAACCAGATCGCGCGCGGCCATTTCCTGATGATCGGTAACGGCGAGAATAAAAAGTCGATGGCTTATGTCGAGAATGTCAGCGCGTTTCTCCAGCACTGTCTGAATTTCGGTCCCGGCGTGCATATCTTTAATTATGTCGATAAACCAGATCTTTCCACGAAAGAACTTGTCGAGATCATCCGCGCCAAAGTCGGCAAACAGGGAACGGGTCCTGTCCTGCCAAAAGCGATCGGACTCATCGCGGGCGCAGTCTTTGATATTCTGGCGCAGCTGACCGGCAAAACATTTCCGATCAGCAAAGTGCGCGTGGAAAAATTCTGTGCAACGACGGTTTTCTCGGCAGCAAAATTAAAATCGACGGCCTTTACGCCGCCCAAGACTCTGCAACAGGGGCTTGAGACGACTATCGCGAGCGAATTTTCGCCAGCTGCCGAATAATCTTTTCAGGATGCATGGTCATATAGGCATGACCGAGCCACATCACCACCCACGCCCAGCCCAATACCGGCACCGGCACGCCGATGATAGGCCCGACATAACCTATCGCGCCTAGTATCGCCGCCCATAAAAGGACAAGGCGTGTCGTCTCGCCCGGCGTAAAACCGGCTTCAAGGAAATGATGATGAAAATGACGGCGGTCCGGCTCGAATGGATGCTTGCCGTCCTTCAGCCTTGCAACAAGCAACCCGAACGCATCGATAATCGGCAGCGCGATGATCCAGGCAACGGATACCGGCGGAATGACTCCGGTCGGATACTGGCTTAGATGAATGCAGTACCACGCGATCGTGAGCCCGAGCGCCATCGACCCGGCATCGCCGAGAAAGATACAGGCGCGGTCACGCAGCGGATGCCTCATATTATAATAAAGAAATCCGACAATCGCGCCGCTCAGCACCGCCAGCGACAGGAAAGCGTGCCACGCACCGAAGAATGCGCAGGCGATCATCAACCATATAAAGACGATCAGGCTTTTGCCGCCGGCCAGTCCGTCCACGCCGTCCATCATATTAATGGCGTTGATAATATATACGACGCAGGCGACGGAGAACGGGATCACCGCCCAGCCGAGATTCATCTCACCCAGCCCCAACAAATTCCCGAGCGTCATCAATTGAGTGTGACCGGCGATGACGAGAATGAAGGCCGAGAGAAAATGGATAAAAAATTTCAGTTTTGCGTTAACGCCCGAACGGTCATCGACAACGCCAACGATCAGGATCAGGGCAAGCGCGAGGAAATAAGCCCAGCTGTCTTCGAACGGCGTGACGATGAGGACAGACATAAAAGCGAAGACGGCGAAAATCGCAACGCCGCCGCCGTACGGGATCGCGCCGTCATGCTGCTTGCGACCGCCGGGCTTGTCTACGAAATCGGTACGGATCGCGATTTTCCGCACGATTGGCACAACCCACAAACTCAGCGCAAGCGAGAGCAACGGCAGGACAAATAACATCCAGGTATCGACGGTCTTCAACATGGGGCAATAGATAAAATAAAGTTGCGCAGGAGTCTATTTGATTCCGGCTGTTTTCTTCGCTGCCCTGTCGATAAATCGCCTGGCGGACAGCTCCCATAGAACCGAATTCGGCACCGGCTGGACCCGGTTGCCAATATCCGCGGCAATAATCTCTGCGGAAAGCGCGGAACTGATCAATCCATGCGACCCATGCGCTGCTGAAACGTATAAATTCTCATAATCAGGCACCGCGCCCACGACCGGGAAACGGTCTTTCGATGCCACCCGCAAAGCCGCCCTGCCCCCGGTGATTTTCATCTCACCTGCGAGTTCAGGCACGTGTTTTTCAAAATTGGCAAGAATGTCAGCATGGTCTTCGTCTTTAACATCACTATCCGACAGCCACGGCTGGAAGGTCGAACCGATCACATGGATATCATCAGCGGCAGCCGAGAAATATCCGCCATAACAGATATTGGTTTTTATATTTTTCGTTCTTGTCGTTTGCGGCGCATATGAAATCTGGCCGCGTACGGTCGAAAGCGGAATCCAGCCCGTCTGCGCTAAATTCAGAACGCCCGCGCCAGATGCAATCACCACAGCGTCATAATTGCGACCGTTCACCGCCCAGCCATTTACGCCCTGTTCGATCGCCGTCACTTTTTCCGCTCTGTTGGTGACAGCCTGCGCGAATTTCAGACATAGTTTTTCCGGACTGACGAAACCCGCCTCGGGCAGGAATAAAGCGTCTGTATCTATTTTAACGTCCGCGACTGCCGATGCCTCATCCGCCGTCAGAATGCGCATATGATCCTGATGCCAGCCCCAGTTATCGACTGCGCCGCGCAGTCTTTTCTCCTTATCGGCATCGGTCAGCAGATGAAGACTGCCATTTGCATGAAAACCGATATCATCGAATTTTGCGAATTGACGCAGGGCGAGCGCAAAAGCAGAGGCATAGAAATCAGATACCGGCCCGCGTGCCGCTGTGAATCGCGGATTGAATAACCCCCGCGCATTGCCTGACGCACCGGCGGCTATTTTATTTTCTTCGTACAGATCGACGGCGATCCCCTCTTCATACAAACGCGAAGCGATATTCGTGCCGGCAAGCCCACCGCCAATCACCGCGACGGATTTTATATTCCTGGGCTTACGCTTTTCCTTTTCACTTTGAAAATGCCCGTAGATCATATCGCGCTTGCGGCCAAAGCCCCGCGTCTTCGCGATATGAAACCCGACGGCGCGCAATCCGTTTTTGACGAGACCGGCAGCGGTGAAACTCGCGACCGTCGTCTTCGAATGGCTGTTTGCCGCCATGGCCTTGAACACCGTCTCGCTCCACATCTCCGGATTTTTCGCCGGGGCGAAACCATCGAGGAACCATGCATCGACCTGCGCATTCAATTCAGGCAGCGCGCGGTTCACATCGTCAAAGATCAGAAGAAGTGTAATATTCTTTGTGATGCGGATATTATGCCAGCCGGCAGCGCGGATCGGGTAATTGGCGAGAAGCAGGTCGAGCTTGTCGCCGAACTGGTCGCGCCAGCGAGAGAGCGATTTATCGATATGCTCTTTGGTCAGCGGGAATTTCTCAAACGAGACATAAGTCAGGTGCTGATCTGCTTTGGCCGTGTCTTCCCACGCCATCCAGGAAGCCAGGAAATTAAGCCCGGTGCCGAATCCGGTTTCGGCGATCGTGAATTGCGGCTCATCCGCCCAGGCTTCGGGCAGCTTATTGCCTTTCAGGAAGACATGGAAACCCTCTGCGAGACCGTCTTCCTCGCAGAAATAAATATCATTGTAAGCATCAGACCTTGGCGTTTCCATGATTTTGCTCCATATATCTATTAGAATTCTTCTCCAAAAGGAACAGCAATGACGACGAATAACCCGCTCCTCTCCCCATCCACGATTAAAAATCAGGCCCCGCGCTTTGATCTGATCCAGGAAGAGCATTACAGGCCGGCGCTGGATGCCGCGATTGTCGAGGCGCGCGCCAATATTGACAGGATCATTGCCGACCCGGCCAAGCCTGATTTCAAAAACACGATTGTCGCGCTCGAAGAAGCTTCCGAGACTTTGGGGACGCTCACCTCTATTTTCTACAATCAACTCTCCTGCGCCGGCACGGACAATCTGCAAAAAATCGCCGAAGAGATCGGACCCGTTCAGGCGAATTTCTCAAGCGATATTATTCTCAACGAAAAACTTTTCGCGCGCGTCAAAGCCGTTTTCGACAATATCGATCGCGAAGCCAAAACGCCTGAAGACCGCACCCTGCTGATTGACACTTACAAGAATTTCGTGCGCGGCGGCGCGCTGCTCGATGCCGAAAAGAAAACCGAGCTGCGCAAGATCAATGAAGACATGTCGGCGCTCGGCCCTGTTTTCTCGAATAATGTGAAGAAATCGTCCGAGCAGTTCCAACTCGTCATCGATAACGAGAAAGATCTCGCCGGTATTCCTGAGATGGCTGTCGAAGCCGCAAAAATGGCGGCGGATGAGCGCGGCCTTGCGGGTAAATGGGTTTTCACCCTCGATTTCCCGAGCTATTTCCCCTTCGTCACCTATGCCGACAGCTCAGAACTGCGCCATAAAATGTGGCTTGCCTATTCCCACCAGGCTTTCGGCGATGCCTACGACAATTCCGAAACAATTTTCAAGATCGTGCGCCTGCGTTATGAGCGCGCGCGTCTTTTGGGTTATGCCGACCATGCCGATTACGTTCTCGAACGCCGGATGGCTGAAAAAACCGACCGCGTCATGAAATTCCTCGGCAGCATGAAAGAGCGTTACAAGCCCGCCGCCGAGCGTGATCTGAACGAGCTGCGCGAATTCGCGAAGAAGAACGGCAATTCCGACCTGAAACCATGGGATGTTTCCTATTATTCGGAAAAACTCCAGCAGGAAAAATTCCAGTTCTCGAGCGAAGATCTGCGCCCTTATTTCCCTCTCGACCGCGTGCTGAATGGCACGTTCGAACATTTCCGCAAACTCTTCGGCCTGAAATTCACGCGCAATGACAGCTACCCTGTCTGGCACACGGATGTGACTGCTTATGATGTCGAAGACGAACGCAATGGCCGTTTCATCGGCACGATGTATGCGGACTTCTTCCCGCGCAAGGGCAAGAAGCCCGGGGCCTGGATGACCGCCTACCGTGAACAGGGCCTCTACCGCGGCAAGGTCGAACGCCCGGTCACGGCTTTCGTCTGCAACTTTACCCAGCCGACAAAGGATAAACCTTCCCTGCTCACTTTCGACGAAGTGCTGACAATCTTCCACGAAATGGGCCATGTCACGCACGGTCTCCTGTCTGAGGCGACTTACGGGTCGATGGCTTCGCCGAACGTGCTGTGGGATTTCGTCGAGCTGCCGTCACAGCTTCAGGAAAACTGGCTCTATGAAGCGGAAGTGCTGAACAGCTTCGCGGCTCACTATGAGACAGGCGAGAAGATTCCCGCCGAGCTGATCGAGAAACTGCGCGCGAGCCAGAACTTCATGGCCGGCTGGGCGGGATTTCGCCAGACAGGTCTTGCGACGCTCGATATGGCATGGCACACGACTGATCCCGCGAAGATCAAAGACCTTTTGAAATTCGAAGATGATGTGATGGAAGATCTGCGCCTCTTCCCGCGCCTCGGCGGTCCGACATCGACAGCCTACAGCCATGTTTTCTCCGGCGGCTATTCCGCGGGTTACTATTCATATAAATGGGCGGAAGTTCTCGACGCGGATGCATTCGAAGTATTTCTCGAAAAAGGTCTCTACGATCCCGAAACAGCCGAGACCTACAAACGCGAGATCCTGTCGAAGGGAAATATCGAACACCCTCTCGTGCTTTACAGCCGTTTCCGCGGGCGTGATGCGGACCCGGATGCGCTGCTGCGCCGGGAAGGCCTGATCTAGACGATTCCCGTTAAGTCACTTAAGTTTTTAATAAGATAAACTTATGAATTTTATAAGTTTATCCTAAATATTTGAAAAATAAGGTAATTTTGTTTTTCATATTTTAGTTGCCGTTTGGACTTTGCTTGTTGTATAAACTTGGGATAAAACCAAGTTACACAATAAAAGTTAACGGTAATATATGTCCATCACAACGGCACAAATTCGCGGCGCGCGCGGACTTTTGAACTGGTCGCAAAACGACCTGGCTGAACGCACGGGTATTTCCGGCACGTCGATCGGCAGTATTGAAAATGGAATTACCGCTCCGCGCGAAAGCACATTGCAGAATATAAAGAAGACACTTGAAGATGCGGGTATAGAATTCATCGCGAACCAGGGTGTCAGACTCCGCAGCGGAGATGTCAAAGTCCTGAAAGGACGCGCAGAATTCTGGCAGTTCTATGAAGATGTTTTTAAAACGCTTCAGAATACGCCAAGTGAAGTATTGGTCTGCAATGCAGACGAGAGAAAATTTGAAAAATGGCTGTCCGATGAAAACATCAAGACCCATATTTCAAGAATGGAAATCCTTAAAGAAAAGGGTGTGAAATACAGAATTCTATTGAGAGAAGGAGATACATATTTCCTTCATAACTCGGGATATTCTGATTACCGCTGGATCCCGTCGAGCCAGTTTTCAACCGCTCCTTTTTATGTTTATGGACAAAAGCTGGCTATTCTTCTTTTTGATGAAGAGCCGACAGTTATCATCCTGGAATATCCGACAGTAGCTGATGCCTACATCAAGCAGTTCAGCTCATTGTGGGAATCGGCCATTACCGCCGTTCCAGAAAAAAAAGTAAGTAGATAAGAACTGAGTATGAATGTGATGACACCATATAAACGCGATGATGATACGCCAACTGACGGCATATCCTTGAAACAGCGCGCGCGTAGCCTGTTCAACAACCAAGCACATGGCAACATGGGCCCGGCTTTGTATACGAACGGTGGTGGCAGCAGATACTCAACTATTCTGTCGACTAATGAACAATATGCTCCCTATCAAGGCGAAGTAGCTCTCATTCAGGAACATACATATGATGTTGCCAAATGGGCAGGCGATATCGATACCGTTATTATCGTTGGTCCCGGCCCTGCTCAGGCTATCGAAACCAAAGAACTTCCAATTCTCCGCCATCTGTTAAACCTCAAAACCGTTAAACTGATCGATCTTTCCGCAGATTTTAACAATCAGGCGAAAGACGCTCTTGAACAGCAATACGGCGAATCCGTTAATGTCGAGACCTATACAGGCGACTTCCAGACTGTCACTATCAATGGCAATTATCCGCGTGCATTGGTTATTACCACGGGAAGCCTGACAAACTTTGAAAACGCACCTATTGATAACTTTCCGACTGCCACAGCCAAGAGCTACATGAAGCGCTTTCAAGAGCTTGCAAAATCCGGCGGCAAAATTGTCTGGGGCTACGATTCAAACAACAACAAGCCTGCACTTGAACAAGAATACAACACACCGGAAATCGCTGATTTTATTCTCAACCCATTATACAAATTGAGCGCGGCTGCCGATGTTACTCTTGATCCGGCCAAATTCAGCTATACGGCAGAATTTTTCCCGCGCGGATCACATCTCGCGCATTACTGGACCGCGACCGAGAACCAGAATATTAAAATCGATAACGATGTACTGAATGTTTTCAAAGACGATCGCTTCCTGTGCTTCAGCTCCATCAAGCTAAACCCTGACAGGCTGAACCTGCTGGCACAAAATCAGAATAAAGGCATCAAGAGCTATACCCATTATTCTAAAGATGGCCAGGTCCTGCACTGCTTCGACTGCAATTAATGCAGTAGTTCGACCAATATCGCTTTTAACAAATCGAATGTCTTTTCAGCCTCCGGCAAGGTCGGGTTGAATTCCACGACATCGATCAACGGCACGGAATAACTCCGCGCTATCTCAGCAAGAACCGGCAGAATTTCATCCGGCTTGAATCCACCGGGAACGGGCGAACCGACGGCCGGCGCGCTATCAATTGCGAAAGCATCCAGATCGACCGAAAGAATAATATGATCACATGTTTTTCCAAGTTGCGCGGCGGCGCTGCGTAGGCTTTCGGCAATGCCTTTCGCGCGAAGCTCTTCCATCGTCAGCAATGTGATACCGAGCGATTTTGCATTTTCACTCTCGCCCTCGTCGATATCGCGCAGGCCTGCAAAGACAATATTTTCAGGCTTTAATTTAACGGCAAATTCGCCGCCGATAGCCAGTGTATCGTCAAGGCCCGTCAATGTGCCCAGCGGCATGCCGTGCAGCGCCTTGCTGACGGAAGATCTGAACGTGTGCATATCCGGATGCGCATCGATCCACATCAGGCCCAATCGCGCATCTGCACCAAGTGCGGCCTGCACCCCTGCAACCGATGCCGCGCTCAGCGTATGATCGCCGCCAATCGTCACCGCGCGATTGCCTTTGCGCAATTCCGCAGAAATATTCTCAGCCAATGCACGCAAATGCCAGCGAACGATTTCCAGTCTTCCGGTTGATCCCTGCGGAGGAAGGTTTTCATGCGCCGCCTGTCCATATGGACCCTGCCAGTGCGTTTTCGGATCGACCGCCCAATGACAGTCATCAAGTTTTTTAGCGAGACCGTGCGTATGCGCATAAAGCGCTCCGTGTTCGGCTCCTGCCACCGAAGCGCCTGCACCGCAGACAAAAGGAATGAGAGATGTTCTTTTCATGCGTTAATTATACATGATCAGGTATGACGAAGAAAACCCTGATAGGATAATTCAAGACCGTTTTGCAGCGTCGTTTTCGGCACCCAGCCCATTCGTCTAATCCTGCCGCTATCCAGTAATTTTCTTGGCGTGCCGTCGGGTTTCGAGCGATCGAAACATAATTTACTTTCAAAGCCGATTGTCGTTTTGATCATTTCAGCCAGCATTTTTATCGAAACTTCCTCACCCGAGCCGATATTGAGATGCAATTCATGCGAATAGTCCTTCGCACAATGGATCACGGCATCCGCCAGATCATCAACATAAAGAAATTCCCGTAATGCTTCGCCGCTGCCCCAGAGAGTAATATTGTCGTCACGAGCAGTCTTCGCCGCATGTATTTTTGAAATCAGCGAAGGAATGACATGCGCCGCATCCGAATTCCACAAATCATTCGGCCCATAAATATTACACGGCATCAGCGATATAAAATCACATCCATACTGACGGCGGTAGAACTGGCATAATTTGATCCCGGCGATTTTGGCGATCGCGTAAGCCTCGTTGGTCGGCTCCAGCTCACCGGTAAGCAACGCTTCCTCTATAATCGGCTGCGCCGCGAATTTTGGATAGATGCAGGACGATCCAAGAAAAACCAGCTTGGGCGTTTTGTGTTTATAGGCTGCGTGGATTATGTTCTGCGCGATAGAGAGATTATCGTTTATAAAATCAGCAGGCGCTGCCGCATTCGCGCCTATTCCGCCGACTTTCGCGGCGGCGATCAGGATCAGATCCGGATGATGCGCGCCAATCCATTCATCGGTGCGTTTCTGGTCGCGAAGGTCGAGCTCCTGCCTGGCGACCGTCAGTATCTTACAGTTTTCGTGATTTAATCTCTCGACCAGCGCGCGGCCGACAAGCCCGTTATGCCCCGCAACCCAGACACGTTTACCGGCAATCTCAAACGACACTTGCGTAGTTTCTGTTTGATTGTGCGATATCTCTCGTGCCGAGTTCAGCTTCCACCATCTCGTGCACTATCGTCTCGAAGTTTTTACGCGTGGACCAGCCGAGAAGGTCTTTTGCCTTCGCTGCGTCGCCTCGCAGATTTTCGACTTCCAGCGGCCTGAATAATTCAGGATCGATCGCGATCAGCGTCTTACCGGTCTTCGCGTCCGTGGCAATTTCCGCGAGTCCCTGCCCCAACCATTTCAATCTGATACCAGCAACCGCGAAAGCCTTATTGGCGAAATCCCGTACAGAATAGGAAATCCCTGAAGCCAGGATAAAATCATCCGGCACGCGATGCTGCATCATCAGCCATGCGGCTTCCATGATATCTTCGGCATGGCTCCAGTCGCGCCGCGCCTCAAGATTACCCAGATGCAGACAGCCTCTTTTGCCGGCCATATGCCCGGCCACCGCAATTGCGATCTTGCGTGTGACGAAATCTTCCCCGCGGTTGGCGCTTTCGTGATTGAACATGATGCCGTTACAGGCAAACAGCCCGTATGCCTCTCGGTAAATCCGCACCATATCATAGGCGTATTTTTTCGCGGCCGCATATGGGCTGCGCGGATTCATCAATGTCTGCTCGTTTTGCGGCGCAGGAGAATCCCCGAATAGTTCGGATGTCGATGCCTGAAATAATTTGATGCGCGGGTCTATCGTACGAATGGCTTCGAGTAAACGTAAGACCCCGATGCCGTTAACCTGCGCCGTATATTCCGGCACGTCGAACGATACCTGCACATGCGACTGCGCCGCGAGATTGTAAATTTCATCGGGCCTGATATCGCGTATTATTTTCGCGATAGAGGTTCCATCCGTCATGTCACCGTAATGCAATGTGATATGCGATAGGATCGTTTCGATATTTTTGAGATCTGGAAGCGCAGAAGGCTGGCGCAATGCATGAACCTCATATCCCCGCCTCAAAAGAAGCGTCGCAAGATACGACCCATCCTGACCCGTGATGCCGGTAATCAGCGCGACTCTAGACATAGACAGTCCCCCATAGACGGGTACTATCGTATGCCAAAGATTTAAGGATTAAAAGCGTCTATTAAGGCTTATCAGGACTGTCCAAAACCAAGACTCATTTTCAGCGCCGGACCTGTCAGGGCCTGGGACTGGACGACAGGCTGTTCGGGAGCTGCAAGGCCCGCGAATTTATTCGAAAGGCCGGGACCGACCGGCTCGACATCAAGCCCGTTATTTTTCAACGCGTTTGTGATCTGGGCCTTGCGCAATGGCGAATCGGTAACAACTTCGAGTTTACCGCCCATGAACTCATCGAGTTTCATGCCCACGACCGGATCTTGTGAATGATGTCCTGAAATTGTCATGCCGCCATTACCTGTATGTCTGCTACCGCGGTTATATAAGCTGGGAATCTTGGTGTCCCGTTGATGAATTCGATAAAACCTACTTTGGCCTTGCTGACCAGTCGTTGAAGAATATCCCTGCGGTGGCAGGTAATCTCGCCGACCGATTCATCGCCAGACCTGAAAATCAGCCCGAATTTATGTACCTCGCATGTCAGCGGTACCCCCTTGGGCAGGGATGTCGGGACGACAATAACGATAGAGTTATTCTCCCCGAGAATAAAATCACAGTTATTCAGCACTCACACACCTATGGCTCTATTATAATTGCAGTCTTATTTTTTATAATTTCCCTAATAATGCCTAAAAACCATTAATAAGGCGTAAATAACCCGCCCCACATACGGAACTATTCCGGGCTTTTCAGGGATTATACTGTGAATTTATAATATAAAGATGCTGTATCCGTTGAAATCCATCCTCTATCTGGATGACGATAAAAATCTGCGTTTCCTTCTCCAGACCTCCCTCGAGCGGAAACGCCCTCTCTGCGAAATAAAAACTTTTGCTGAAGCTGAAGAGTTGCTCGCCTATCTGAGCGAGAATACGGCGGATCTCCTGATCCTCGATTATAATCTTCCCGATATCACGGCGCTTGAACTGTTGAAAATCATCCGCGCCATGCAATCTCCCGCTTCGCAAATTCCCTCGCTTATTCTAAGCGGATTCGTGATCGACCACATGCATATAATGGCAGAGATTCCCCATATGATAGGAACGCTGAAGAAACCTTTTTCAATCAATGGAATTAATAACGATATCGACCGCCTGTGGCGGGATTATCACGCGTGAAGACTGTCCGGCTGCAAGACGCTGCGCAGTTTTTGCTTTCCGCGTTTGAGAAGAGAACGAACGGCCTGATCGGATAGATTCATCCGGGAGCAAATCTGCTCGATATCCGCGTCCTCATAATAGAAAAGTTTGAGCGCTGTTTTCTGCTGGGCCGGCAGCGTCGCCAGCAGGCCGGAAAGATGATGGGATAATTGCGATTCCGACACCCTGTCTTCCGCAGACATCAGCGACGAGCTGATATGATCGAATGTACTGTCGGTCGCGATTTCTTTTTTCTGCCTTAGAATATCGATACAGCGATTTGAGACGACGCGGAACAGCCACGTGGAAAATTTGGCGATGCCTGGTTTCCAGGAAGCCCTGTTCTGCCACAGGGACAGACAAACATCCTGCATGACATCGTCGACTTCTGCTGTGGGACCGAAATATTTTCGTACCTGCGCCCAGATAAGGCCGCGGTGACGTTCGATCAGAAAATGGAAAGCCAGCGCATCGCCGTTCTGGAATAATTCCATCAGCCCCTCATCGGTCTGACGGTCGTAATCCAGTGTCGGCTGTGGTTTTTTAGCGGGCGTGTCAGCAATACGGATAGTCACGTAATTCCATCTCCAGTGATCTTCCGGAGATGATTTGCAAGCTTCGCGCCAGTTTTAGGGGGTTAAAAGCGTCAGAAATGACAAAGGCGGCAAAATTTGCCGCCCTGCATAAGAAGAATATTATCCAGATCAGGCCTGACTATGGGCTTCCTGGGCCTGGGGAACTTGGGTTTCGGCT
>JBEHYB010000003.1:0-49953 GCA_048498395.1 Pseudomonadota bacterium | reverse complement strand
TGTCTGTCCTGCCGGCGACGCTTTTTGAAGTTTCCAAGAAAACAGATCTGCAACTGGATAGATACGCTTCGGTCGAAGCGCAGGTTGCCGGGCTTGCCGACGACATTGCCTATAATAACCATGATGTCGAAGACGGATTGCGCGCCGGGTTCTTTACCATTGCCGAATTGTCGGAAATGCCGCTGCTTGGCGATATTCTGGCAAACGTTCGCAAAACCTATCCGGGTATTACGGATCATATGCTGATCTCTGAAATGATCCGCGACATGATCGGCGCGATGGTGACGGATGTGCTTGAGGAGAGTCAGAAGCGTTTGCGCGAAGTGAAGCCTGAGACTCCCGACGATGTGCGCGCCGCCGGCAAGCCGATTATCGCCTTCTCAGAGAAAATGCATAATGATGTCGAGCAGTTACGGGCGTTTCTTTATGCAAGAATGTATCGCCATTATTCGCTCCAGCGTATCTGGGTCAAAGTAGAAAAGATCATCCCGGATCTCTTCAACGTCTTTATGAACAAGCATACCTTGATGCCTGATCATTGGCAGAAAAGGGTCGAGGAGGCGGGCGGTCTCGCGAATGACAAGGCGCGCGCGCGTATCGTCAGCGACTATATTGCTGGCATGACGGATCGTTATGCGATCCGCGAACATGAGCGGCTTTTCGACCTGTACTGGGACATGAAATAACAACTATTCTATTGTTTGAAGGACATTAAAATGGCAAAGCGCGATGAATTCGATGATGAAGGTTTCTTTGACAGCCTATTGAATCGTAAAGGAAAAACAGATTTGCCGCCGGGACTGCGCCGTATCTTCATCGTGATCGCGCTACTAGTCCTTGTCTCTGTTCTGGTCTCTGTCGTCGTGGCTTCGTGGCCGTCTGGCAATGACGGGGCCGATACTGGCAATCTACCGATTATTCATGCCGATGCGACACCGCTCAAGGTCAAGCCGCAGGATCCAGGCGGTATGCCAGTTCCCAATAAAGACAGTACGATATTCGAAACTCTTAAAGGAGATAAGGAAGACGGCAAGGTCGAAAATCTTCTTGAAGACCCGAGCGATACGGCGGCTTCGGTCGCCCGCGAACAGGTCGTCGCCAAGGTTGAGAAAAAGGCCGAGCCTCTCGTCGATGTGAAGCTTGAGAAAACCGGCACGCCGCCCGATGCCGACCTCGAAGACGTGCCGCCCCAGCCGGAGCCTGCCCAAGTGGAAGTTAAAAAAGAAGACGTTAAGGAAATTCCTGCCAAGGAAGCCATGAAGGCACCGGCCAAAGAGCCTATGTCGATCATCGATACGCTGAAACAGGATTCCCACCCTAAAAAGGAAATCCCGAAAAAGGCTGAAACCGCCGCCGCGATCAAACCGGCCTCGGGCGGCTCGACCTATATCCAGCTCGCCTCTGTGAAATCGGAAGCGGACGCTTCGAAACAATGGTCGGCGGCGAAATCAAAAAATCCTGAACTCGCTGGTCTCTCGATGAAAGTCCAGAAAGCCGATCTCGGAGACAAGGGTATTTTCTACCGCGTCCAGGCCGGGCCTTTAACGCCTGCCAGCGCGACAAGCGCCTGCGCAGCGATCAAATCCCGCGGCGGAAACTGTTTGATAGCGAAATAAGAAAGAAGTCTCCCTCTCCCTTAATCCCTCTCCCTCACAAAGTGAGGGAGAGGGAGGGAGCGAAGCGGAAGGGAGAGGGAGACCTGAAGAATGACCGAACGCCCACTTCCACTTGCCTGTGTTTTTTCCATCGAGGGGGAAACGCTCACGCACGCCGAGAAAACTTTGTTCTCGGCCAGCCAGCCTTTCGGCTTCATCCTGTTCGGACGCAATTGCAAATCGCCGCAGCAGGTAAAAGCGCTTACTGCGGAAATCCGCCGCACGGTCGGCTGGGATTGTCCGATCATGATCGATCAGGAAGGCGGCAAGGTCGCGCGTCTGAAATCTCCGCAATGGGATTCATTTCCCGCCGCGCGCGAATATGGTCTGGCGATAGAATCCGATTTAAATGGCGGTCGTCTGCGCCTGTCCAAAGACATGTTCGAAATGGCGAAGATGCTTTTAGAAAATGGCATCGATGTGAATTGCGCGCCGGTGCTCGATGTTCTGACACCTGAAACGCATGACGCGATCGGTTCCCGCGCTTACTCCGCCGACCCGGCGATCGTGGGCGAGGCGGCGGATGCCGTCTGTGAAGCCTTCCTCGATGTTGGTGTGACTCCGGTCGTCAAACATATGCCGGGTCATGGCCGGGCGCGGGTCGATTCGCACCATGACCTGCCCGTCGTGACGGCCTCAATCGAGGAGCTGGCCCGGACCGATTTTGCTCCCTTCGCCCGGATTGCCGCCGAGCCATATTCGCCGTCCGTCTGGGGGATGCTGGCCCACATTATCTACCCGGAACTGGACCCGGATCGTCCGGCCAGCCTGAGCCCTAAAATCATTAATAATGTGATCCGTGAGCAAATTGGCTTTAAGGGATTGATATTTAGTGATGATTTGGACATGAAAGCTCTGGATAAGTACGGTTCTATCGCCCAAAGGGCACAAGAATCCTTGCAAGCTGGCTGCGATATTGCTTTGTATTGTTGGGCAAAAATAGATGTTATGGAACAACTGGCCGCCACATGCCCGCCACTGTCCGCATCTGCTTGGGAACGCTGGCAGGGTACGAGTAATTCGAACTGGGCAGCCTAGTTAAAATTGGAACACAATAATGGTCTCAATGACTGAAGAAGTTTTTGTAGAAGATGCGGCTCCTGCCGTTTCCGCAGCGCCGGAAACGCCGGAGACTGACGATTCTCTTGTACTGAAACTCAGCTCTTATGAAGGCCCGATCGATATCCTGCTTCAGCTGGCCCGCGACCAGAAAGTCGATCTCTCGCAGATTTCGATCCTGCAGCTCGCCCGCCAGTATATCGCCTTTATCGATCGCGCGCAGGAATTGTCGCTCGATGTCGCCGCCGAATATCTCGTTATGGCGGCATGGCTTGCTTACCTGAAATCGCGTCTGCTTCTGCCGCGCGAAAAAGAAAACGAAGACGAACCGTCTGCCGAAATGATGGCAGAAGCGCTGGCGTTCCAGTTGCAGCGTTTGGAGGCGATCCAGTCGGGCGCGCAGAAAATGGCGCGCCGCATGCGCGAATACCTGACCGTCTATGGCCGTGGTCATCGCGAAACTTTCAAGGCACCCGAGCCGGATAAATACACGGTCGATCTCTATCAATTGCTCAAAGCCTACGGTGAGATCACCCAGCGTAAGACAAGTACCCAGTACAAGCCTGTTTCTTTCCCGGTCATGTCGATGGAAGAGGCGCTCGAACGCATGACCCGTATGCTGGGCCGTCTGCCGAAGCAGGGCACGACTAGCGTGTGGGCAACATTGCACAGCTTTATGCCTGAAAACGTATCTGATCCGCTCTTGAACAAATCATCGATTGCGTCTTTGTTTACGGCCTCTCTCGAACTTGCCAAGCAGGGTAAGCTTGAGTTGCGCCAGGAAGAAAATTTCAAACCGATTTATCTGCGTGTCGTAGAGCGTGAAGCCTACGTCCCTGAAGAATATAAGGAACCAGAAGGAAAAACCGCATGAGTGCCGAACCAGTAGAAATTGCCGAAGACGAAGAAGACTTCGAAATCGCCGAAGCTGCGCCTGAAGAAAATGTTCAGGTCTTGCCATTGGAAGATCATGCTCAGCAAAAGCGTGTGATCGAGGCTTTGCTGTTCGCATCGCCTGAAGCGGTGAGCATTCGTTCGATGCAGGCGCGCTTGCCGCAATCTGCCGATGTCGGTCGTATCCTGACTGAGTTGCAGGAAGAATATTCCGAGCGTGGTGTCAATCTTGTGCAAATGGAAGACATCTGGGCTTTCCGCACGGCGAGCGATGTCGGTCCGCACCTGACGCTCACCAAGAAAGAAGAGAAGAGACTTTCGCGCGCCGCGCTCGAGACGATGGCGATCATCGCCTATCACCAGCCGGTCACCCGCGCCGAAGTTGAAAATATCCGTGGCGTTGCCACCAACAAGGGTACGCTCGATGTGCTGATGGAATCCGGCTGGATCAAGCCGGGCCGCCGCCGCGAAACACCGGGCCGCCCTGTGACCTGGACCACGACCAATCAATTCCTTGACGATTTTGGCGTATCGAACCTGAACGACCTGCCGGGTCTGCAGGAACTGAAAGCCTCGGGCCTTCTGGATACACGCCCGGCGATCGATACGATCGGAGCCGATCTGTTTAATTCCGCGAATGAAAATATCGAGGAAGAAGAAAAAGAACGCCCGCTCGGTGAATTCGATCAGGAAACTGATGAGAGTGAAGAAGAAACACTCAATGTCACGGCCAGCAATGACGATGAGGATGAATCTGAAGACGAAGAGTCCGACGATGATTCAGATGACTCTGATGAGGGTGAGTATGACGATGATGAATCCGATGAGGAAGAATCTGATGAAGATGAATCTGATGAAGACGATTCCGATGAAGAAGATTCTGACGATGATGACGACGACTTCGACGACGAAGACGACGAGGATGAAGAAGACGAAGAAGACGACGAAGAGGATGAAGACTAATGTCACTCGTACACTGGCTGGTAGTAATTCTGGTGATTATCGTGATCTTTGGCGCTGGCAAGCTGCCGACGGTCATGGGTGATCTTGCCGAAGGTATCAAGGCTTTCAAGCGCGGTATGCGGGATGAAGATCCGGCCCCACCTAAGAAAATTGACGAAAACAAAGATGTCTGACATACAACCCTCTCCCTCCGGGAGAGGGCAGGGTGAGGGACGATGTTTGACTAAGGTGCATTCTTCACCGTTTTCCCTCATCTAAATCTTCTCCCGGAGGGAGAAGACTTTATAAGGAATTCCAATGCTCGATTTCAGCTGGTCTGAATTAATGGTCGTGATCGTCGTCGCCGTTCTGGCGGTCGGGCCTAAACAATTGCCTGAAGTCCTGCACGGTCTTGGCCGTATCGTGCGCCGTCTACAGTATATGCGCTTCGCGATGACAAAGCAGTTCGACGATTTCATGGAACAGTCAGACCTTAAGGAGCTGCGCGATCAGGCGAAGATCATTCCGCAAAACCTGTTCGATGAAGCCGCCGCCGATGCGGAATTCATGGAGCCGATTTCACCACCGTCAGAGATACAGTCCCCCGATGACCAGTCCGGATCTTGATACCACTGCCCAGCCGTTGATTGCGCATCTGACCGAGCTGCGCAAACGCATTCTATGGTCGGTCGTGGTCATGCTGCTTGGCACGGGTATCTGTTACCTGTTCGTCGAGGATATATACGGCTTTCTCGTCAAACCGCTCGCCAACGCGATGGGGCCGCATGACTCGCAACGCCTGATTTACACCAATCTGACCGAGGCTTTCTTTACCTATATGAAAGTCGCCGTGTTCGCCGGCTGTTTCCTGACATTCCCTTTTCTCGCGACACAGATCTGGATGTTCATCTCGCCCGGTCTTTACAAGCATGAGAAAAAAACCGTCCTGCCGTTCCTGATCGCGGCACCCATCCTGTTCTTTATGGGCGGATCGCTTGTGTATTTTGTCGTCATTCCGGCGGCCTGGAAATTCTTCCTGAGCTTCCAGAGTTCGGGCGCGGAGACGGTCCTGCCGATCATGCTTGAGGCCAAGGTCAGCGATTATCTCGATCTGGTCATGGTGCTGATTTTCGCTTTCGGCTGCGCTTTCCAGATGCCGATCGTGCTGGCATTGCTGGCAAAGGCCGGTTTAATTGACGCAAAATGGCTTGTTGCAAAGCGAAGATACGCAATTGTGCTGATTTTTATTGTTGCTGCAATTATTACGCCGCCTGATATAATCTCGCAAATCTCTCTGGCCATTCCTTTAATGGCTCTCTACGAAATCTCTATCCTGCTGATCCGCGCTACAAGTAAGAAGAATGCCAACACCCCTCCAGCTGTATAATTCAAAAGTCTCGATAGGTCAGATCGACTCCGATCCGCTGCAGGAGAAAGCGGCGGCTGCGCTCGATCGCATGCAATACGAAGTTTTGAGGTTTCATGGTGACAAGGCCAACTGGCGGCAGAAGATGGCCATGTTCTCGGGCAACAAGGCCGCGCCGCGTGGTGTTTATATTTACGGCCCTGTCGGTCGCGGTAAATCCATGCTGATGGATGTGCTTTATGAATCCATCCCGGCAGGCGTGAAGAAACGTCGTGTGCATTTCCATGCCTTTATGATCGAGGTGCATGAATATATCCATTCCCGCCGCTATGACGATGATGGCATGAAAGAGGGCAAGGATGCGCTGTTGCCTGCGCTGGCCTCGATCATCTCGAACCGCTGTAAAGTCCTGTGTTTTGACGAATTCCATGTCACCGACATCGTCGATGCGATGATCCTTGGCCGTCTGTTCACGGAAATTTTCGATCACGGCGTATCGGTCGTTGCGACCTCTAACTGGGCCCCGGACGATCTTTACAAGGACGGGCTGCAACGTGACCGTTTCCTGCCGTTTATCGAACTTGTGAAAAAACGCATGGATGTCATCAATCTGAACGGCGATGTCGATTACCGCGCGCGTAAATTAAAGGAAATGTCGGTTTATTTCTCGCCTCTTGGCGTTGCGGGAAATCAGCGTGCTGATGATCTGTTCGCGAGCCTCACCGAAAACGAAGAGCCTTACGGCGATCTGGTGATCGTCAAAGGCCGCACCATTGAAGTGCCTGTCGTCGCCAAAGGCGTGGCCCGTTTCAGCTTCGCCCAGCTTTGCGAACGCCCGTTGGGAGCTGAAGACTATATCGCGCTCGCCAAACGCTATCACACGATATTTCTTGAGAATATTCCAAAGCTTGGCTACGACCGCCGCAACGAGGCGAAAAGATTTATGACGCTGGTCGACGTGCTTTATGAAGCGCACCGGAATCTGGTCATTACCGCGGATGCGCCGCCGGAAAGGCTCTATTCAGGCCAGGATCACGCTTTTGAATTCGAACGTACAATCAGCCGTTTGCAGGAAATGCAGACGCAGGGCTATCTAAATCACTCGCGTTAAACATTTTAAAACTTATTTGGCTATACTAAAGCATGGGATTCTGGGGATCACTTGTCGGCGGCGGTAATAAAGAGGAGCGGGACCGTAGGCTTGCTCTCACAGGCAGCGTCTCCGACCGCCTGAAAATCGCCAAAAGTAAAAATACCCAGCCCGAACTTCTCTATTATTTAGCCCAGCAGGATCCGGATGCATCGGTGCGACAAGCCGTCGCCAGGAATAAATCAACCCCCGTGCATGCCAGTTCGGTTCTGGCAAAAGATAAGGATGAAGATGTCCGTCTGGCGCTCGCCAATCGCCTGATGAAACTGTTGCCGCATTTGTCGGAGGATAAGCAAAGCCAGCTTTATGCCTATGCCATCCAGTCGCTCGGTACGCTGGCGATCGACGAGGTCTTGAAAATCCGCATCGCGCTGTCCTCGACGCTGAAAGATCACGCCCATGCGCCGCCAAAAGTGGTAGGCCAGCTCGCCCGCGATATCGAACGTGAAGTGTCCGAACCGGTGCTGAAATTCTGCGTCGCGCTGTCGGACGAGGATCTGCTGGATATCCTGAAAACCCATCCGGCCAGCTGGGCCGTGCAGGCCGTCGCGTCGCGCCCCGCCGTCAGCGAAGGCGTGTCCCAGGCCGTTATTGACACGAATGACGTTCCGGCCGGGTTGATCCTCATGGATAACAAGGGCGCGCAAATCTCCGTACAAACGATGACATCCATCGTCGAAAAATCCAAAACCCTGCCGCAATGGCAGAAGAAAATCGCCATCCGTAAAAATCTGCCGGTCGAGCTTGCGAAAGAGCTCGCTGAATTCGTCGACGAGGCGGTGAAAACCATTCTGCTCGAACGCACCGATTATGATTCCATGACGATGGAAGAGATTACCCAAGTCGTGCGCCGCCGCCTTGATTTCATGGATGATGCCGATAGCGTGAAAGCAACAGCGGAAGACCGCGTGCGCAAAATGATCAAGGATAAAACCTTGTCGGAAGAATCCATCTCGGATGCGCTGGCTGTTCACGATAACGACCTGGCGCTTGTCGCGCTGGCCGCGCTCGCGCGCACCAATCGCCCGATGGTCGAGAAAATCATGGCGCTTAACGCTCCGAAACCTGTCATCGCCCTTTGCTGGAAGGCGGGGGTCAGTATGCGCATGTGCCTGCGCGTTCAACAGGAGCTGGCCCATATCCCGTCGAAGGAATGGATTTACCCGCGCGGCGGGACCGACTACCCTATGGAAGTTGCTGAAATTAAATGGCAAATCGACTTTTTGGGTCTTTAGAATGCGTAAAACCCGCCTGCGGGTGATATTTTATTAACCCCGGTTCTTTATATTATTTACATGTCATTTTTAGACTCATTCCTCGACACGATCGATCCCGGTAATAAAGAAGAGCGGTTTCAAAAACGCTATGACCAGGAAAAAACCGTTGCCCGCTCGTCGGACGTGATTGCGCGTCTTAAACTCGCGAACAGTGCCAAAACGCAGGCCGAAATTTTATACTATCTCGCCCAGCATGACGATGATGTCTCTGTGAGAACGGCGGTTGCCGCCAATGCCGCCACGCCGTATCAGGCAAATCGCGTGATCATCGCCGATAAGGATGCCGATGTGCGTCTGGCGCTCGCCGATCGTCTCGTCAAACTTTTGCCGCACCTCCCCAACGACAAGCAAAGCCAACTGCACGCCTATACGGTCGAAGCGCTCGAAGCCTTGGCCGGCGACGAGGTGATCAAGATCAGGATCGCGCTTGCTCAGACGCTTGCAAAAGAACTTCACGCGCCCGCGCATATCGTCAATAAACTCGCACAGGATATCGAACGCCAGGTTGCGGAGCCGATCCTTCATCATTGTATGGCGGTATCCGACGATGTGCTGCTCGAAATCCTGTCGAACCACCCGGCGGGTTGGGCGGTCGAAGCCATTTCACAGCGTAAATATGTCAGCGCGCTTGTTTCTGATGCTGTCATCGAAGCGGAGAATGAACAGGCGGGAACGTTTCTTCTCGAAAACGTGCAGGCCGACATCTCGCCGCCGACTCTTTTTAAAATAGCCGAGAAATCACGTGCTTTTGTCACATGGCAACGGCCTCTGGCGGTGCGCGCGTTCCTGCCCGCCGATGCGTCGCGCAAACTCGCTGAATTTGTCGATGAATCGGTGCGTAAATTACTCGTCAAACGCGCTGATCTGGATGAGCCTGTATCAAATGAAATAGGCAAGAAATTCCGCAGCGAACTGAACCAGCTCGAAAGAGAAGACCATGATCGCATGTCGCCCGAAGACCGGGTGCGCAAAATGATCGTCGACGGTGCGCTGAATGAAGATGCGTTAATCGCCGCTCTTGATAAACGCGACCGCGTGTTCGCAATCGTCGCGCTTGCGGCGCTTGTGCGGACCAGCCGCTCTTCGATGGAAAATATTATCGGTGCCGCGAAACCCAAGGCGATTATCGCGGTCTGCGCGCGGGCCGGACTTTCGATGCGCACCTGCCTGCGCATTCAGAAGGAAATCGCCGTTCTGCCGTCCAAAGAGCTGATTTACCCGCGGGGAGGGACCGATTACCCTCTCGATGCCGAAGAAATCAAATGGCAACTGGACTTTCTGGGCCTGGCTTAAGCTTTTTTTGATATTTACCCTGTATTGATATGCGGCTAGTTTAATAGCAGAATTTCAAACCCCTTCTTATTAAGGAAAATACAGATGTCTCGTAAAAAAATTGTTCTCGTCGGTGCCGGCCAGATCGGCGGAACGCTTGCGCTTCTCGCCGCTCAAAAAGAACTGGGTGATGTCGTCCTCATCGATATCGCGGAAGGCGTGCCGCAGGGCAAGGCGCTCGATCTCGCCGAGACGACACCTGTTATCGGCACCAGCTCAGGCCTCTCGGGCAGCAACGACTACGCTGCGATGAAGGGCGCGGATGTCATCATCGTAACCGCCGGCATTCCACGTAAACCGGGTATGAGCCGCGACGATCTTATCGCGATCAATTCAGGCATCATCAAAACGGTCGGTGAAAATATCAAGGCGCATGCGCCGAATGCTTTCGTCATCGTTATCACCAACCCGCTCGATGCGATGGTCGAAGTCATGCAACGCGTTTCCGGCCTTCCGGCTGCGAAAGTCGTCGGTATGGCGGGTGTACTGGACAGCGCGCGTTTCCGTTACTTCCTGGCCGAGGAATTCGGTGTTTCAGTATCCGATGTCGGTGCCTTCGTTCTCGGCGGTCATGGCGACACGATGGTGCCGCTGGTTCGTTACTCGACAGTTGGTGGCATTCCGCTGCCGGATCTCGTGGCGATGGGCTGGACTACACAGGACAAACTCGACAAGATCGTCCAGCGTACACGCGACGGCGGTGCCGAAATCGTCAATCTTCTCAAAACCGGTTCGGCTTTCTACGCGCCGGCGGCTTCTGCGATCGCGATGGCTGAAAGCTATCTGAAGGACCAGAAGCGCGTTCTGCCATGTGCTGCCAAACTCAACGGCGAGTATGGCGTTAAAGGTCTTTATATCGGCGTGCCGGTTATTATCGGTGAAAAAGGTGTCGAGAAAATCATCGAAATCAAGCTCAATGCCGCCGAACAGGCGATGTTTGACCACTCCGTCGGTGCCGTTAAGGGCCTGATCGAGGTTATCGAGAAACAGGCGGCTTAATCCGCTATGTTTTCCCCGCGAAGGCGGGGATCTCGGCAAGATTAAATTTTTAAAAAGCAGGCTTGCAAAAGCTTGCTTTTTTTATGGCTGGAATGCTTAAATATCACCAATTCAGGACACACTGAAAATTACAGGGATTGCGTTGGTAAATCATAATTTAACAAGCATGTTTCCGCTTACCTATGCACAGCCGCATGAAACGCTGCCGCATATCGAGGAAGTACGCCAGCAGGTTTTCAAGCTGCGCCAGAGTCCGTACGCGGCGTGGCTCAATGCGCTTGAGATCGACAAAAAACAATTGCCGGAATTTCTCGGCGTGTCCGAAGAAGCCGCGCTGTACTACCGCAAACACGGGGATTTATCGCCGCATCCGGATAATGTACGGAAATTCTGCGATACGCTGGGTATCCACCCGGCCTATCTGCTTCCGGTTTTTCTTGAGTTTGATCCTTCGCGTTATTCTCACCCGTCTATTCTAAGTGTTATCTGTGACGTGCTTGACGATCCGAATGCGTCCGATGACGACCGCGATCTTTCAATCCTTGCGTTGCAGGCGGAGAGTTTAAAATTCGACCGTTTCCTGAAATCAAATGCTCATACGAAGCTTGGGCGGTTGATACATTCCGCATTGCAAAGCTATATCGACGCGCCGGATGATAAGCCCAAGGGGTTGTCGGCCCAATTCACACAAATGTCCGCGCCACAGACGCTCGAGGCTGAATTTCTCATCGAACATTTCAGGGCGTTTCTGCATCATGAGCTCGCTGTGTTTCAGGCTAAGGAAAACTACAAGGCGCGACATGTCAAATATCTGCAGCAGACATTGAACGGCCTGAATGAATTTGCGCGCGATCCTCAGGGCGCACGGCTTGAGCTTTTTGTCCGGGGTGTCGAACGTCAGGCCAGAAAAGGCGAGCCATGGCCGCCGGAGACAGTCGCGGCGCGTTATTACAGGACCTTCCCTGTCTCCATAGAGGACAGAAACGAATTCACCTATGCCGAGCGCCGCAAGGTGGCGATGCTTTTACCGCTTTATGTGGACGAACGCAGGAAGCAGCGCATACTGACGCAAGCCTGTACTACACTGAGACGCGACATAGAAAATCTCGAGACGCTGGTCTTAAGTGACGCGCTGAATGAATTTATGATTACGTTATTTAACAATTCAAGCATCGCCAAATCGCGGCTGGCCGAGCTTGAAAGGGGCGGGTTCGATGCATCGGGCCATATCCCTGACCGGCACCTCGTTTAACCTTGATTAAGACATAAAATTACAAAAACGGGCTGGAAAAGCCCGCTTTTTTTATTGCCAAAAATTCCCGAACAGTGGTTAATTATTGATAATAAAAAAATATGCATGAGCATGGGGACTGCGTAAGTGAATCTACCGACCAAGAGCCTTTATCCTCTCACCAATGCGGATCGCGACGGGCTGTGTCTGGAAGTCGATGATGTCGAAAGACTCGTTTTCGACGAACAGGCCAATCCATATGTTGCGTGGCTGATGGCGCTCGATATGGAGGGCGAAGGTCTGCCTCATGTGCTCGGCTTGCCGAAATCTCAATGCGAGCGGTACCTTTCCAATGACCGCGTTTCACCGCCGCCGTCCGACGTTAAAATTTTTTGCGAGAAGCTTGGTATCCATCCGGCCTATCTGCAGCCATCGCTTCGTGAAGAAGGCTTCCAGTATTATTCGGATCCGTCGATCCTGCGCGCCGTGGCTGATGTATTGAAAGACCCGCGCGCTTCTGCCGAAGATCGCGAACGCTCCCTCAGCGCGTTGAAAGTTGAACGCAAGAAGTTCGAGGATTTCGAAGTGTTGCATCCGGGGCTGTCCGCATTGCTGAGATCTGCGCACACGAAGGCGCAAACCTCATCGCCGATCGCCATTGAGCCTTCCGGTTGCGCCGCGCAGTTTGACCGTGCCGCCACGCCGCGCGCGCATGACATGCCCGTTGCGCTCGAAGATTACAGGGAGTTTCTGGCCAAGGAGTTTGATGTCCTTGAAGAAATGCGTTTCGACAAAGAAGTCATTGCCAGCTACATGGCTGACGATCTGACAATTCTGGGTGAATCCATGGAAGGCTACTCCCGTGAACGCTTTGATAATCTGGTCTATGACATAGAGAAAGCAACCCGCCTGAGCGGAACCGTCTTCCGCGATTTTTCTGGCGCGGTGAATGACGCTGGATTCCAGGTTCGCAAAGATATGAATTCAGGCGACGGCAAGAGATTCATGAAGCTCCTGCCTCGTTATATCGAGGAACGCCATCAGGCGGCACGCCTTGCGGCGGCCCAGAAATGTGTGCAAGTAGATATTCATAAATTCGATGTGCTGATGCATCATCGGGATCTCCAGATCCTGGCGATCCCTTTGTTCGAGAACTACCTGCTGGCGAATGCCGCGATAGAGAAATACGAGAGTCGCCAGCATATCCCGCAAGGATCGCTTATCGACGTTCACTGGCCACTCGATTAAAGAAGAAACTGGTTCTTATGGGTACCGCAAATCTCACGAATTTCCCGGTTACGTTCCATGATTATTCTTTCATGGCGGATAATGGCAATACACGTGCCGAAGCCTCTTACTATATCAATTCCGCGATCGAGAAGGCGCATGCGCTGATCATGGATAAATCGATGAGCCCTTACGAGGCGTGGACGCGCGCGACCTACAGGGATGTTGCTAAATTACCGGAGCTTCTGAACCTCTCCAAAAAAGAGAGCGATATGTATCGCCGCAATCCCGGTCTTTCGCCTCCTGTCGAAAACATTATTCATTTCTGCAAGAAACTGGGTGTTCATCCGGCGTATCTCCAGCCAAGCCTGAAACATGCCAAATACGCGTATCATTATCCGGTCGTCGAGGCGATGGCGCAAATGTATATGGATCCTGCCACGCTCCCGCGCGACCGCGAGATCTGCATGAAGGCTTTTACAGCCGAGAGAAAACGCTTCAACCGGTTGTTGGACCATGATGACACGCGTGTAGCCGCGGCGTTTTCAAAAATATCGCTTGGTCATGTAAAGCTATTGAACAAGGATAACAGTTACGCGAATTCCATGCGTAACGATTTTGAATGCGTTGCCGATACCGCGCGCGGGGATGTAAGTCTTGCTTTCAGCATGCATGAAGATTATCTCGAGAAGCGGCTGGTTGCGGCTTATGCGCAAGTCATGGCGCTTGAATCCGCGCTGGCCCAGAAGCAGGATATTATGCTGGAATTGACAAAGCTTCTCTATGGCAAGAACAATCCGCAAGGCAATCTCGACCTGATCGCTGAACAGATGCGCGCAGGACGTTCTTCGCCTAAGGATATGCTGCGCGACTGGAAATTCTCGAACCACAATATGCTTCGCCGCATGGTTCAGCACGAACAGCCGGAACCGGCGAAAGGCGGACATAAGAAAAAATTCGCTAAAGTGTCCGAATATATTTCGACCCCGGCTTCGCTGCATCCGGATTTCGAGCTGACCATGCGCCAGCAGGGCCTGTCCGAAACCCGTATAAAGGGAATGTTCCTGCGCGGAATGCCGGCCTATATCGATGCGCGTGCCGAATATGCCGAGAAGTTTCCAAAGGCTGAAAGCGCCCTGATGTGCGCCGAACACGCGCTGGCCGCTTTCCAGCAGTGGCGGGATAATAGTAGCGCCGATAAATCGGTGATGCCGCTTTTCAGGAATTATGCGCTGATCGATGCCTGTCTCGGGCCGGATGGCGGGGCAGAGGCCGATGCGGATTACGCACGGGCTGCAAAAATCAGGAAGACGCTGCATCTTCCGACGCAGCCGGAAAAAATCGCTTCAATGGACATCAAATAAAAAGGCCCCCGATCCGGAGGCCTTTTTAAAATATCTTTTTTCGCGCTAGCGTCTAGCCAAGTCGTAAGTCAAGCGAAGGCAGGTTGCTCAGTATTTTCTGGCCACTTTGCCAGACATTGCTCGCAACGTTCGACACTTGCTCGCCAAGTGTCGAGGCGGCTTTGGGCGGCACTTTGATCGCATCGGCGTGGTGGAATACCTTGCTCAGCGGGTTGTCTGCTTTGGGGTCTATTTTCGCCGAAGCGAGGTTCTGTGTCGGCACCGGCGCGCGGGCCATATCGATGCCGAAAGCACGTCCGAACTGCTTGCCGCCATTCTCGACCGCCGCCTGGTAGTTGGCGAGGGCTTCGGAAGCGTTTTCATCATGACGGTAGAACATAGGGTTCAGGCGCGCCACTTTGCCAAGGGCGGACATCGCGTTTGTATCGTCGTTGGCTTCGGCCATTCTGATCAGTTTGAACAGGCTGCCTGAACCGACGTTATAGGCTGCGTAAATCTTGCCGCCATCGTTGATGTCGGCTGCATTGAGGTGGTGACCTTTTGCGATATCGGCTGCGTAGTAGGACGCGGCATAGGTCGCGATATGGCCGTTGAATCTTTGTGACTGCAATCCTGCGTCATTGACGCTGATCTGTTTGTTGACCAGGGCGTTGTGATATTTCAGGGCGATCGCCGCATCGTCTGTAAAACCTTTGGCAGCGAGGCGGGCAGCGATCTGGTCGCCGTGTTTGAGAATTTGCTCGGCCCAGGTGCCGCGGCAGAACTGCCACGCGCCGGAACAACCGGTGGTGCTGAGTTCCTTGATCGTGCTGAATCTTGTTTCGACGAACCAGAGGCCGCGCATCGTATTGACGTTCACACCGGCTGCTACTGCCGCGTCGTTGAGAACGTCAAGAACGCGCGCCTGTTTTTCACCGACGGAGATTTGATCGATATTGCCGAAAGAAACGGTCGCGCCTTTGTGGCCAGGGCGGCTGTAATGACCGCCTGCGCCTGGGTAATAACCGCCGCCGGTATAGCTGATATCGCTATCGTAATCGTTCGGGTGGGCGTCATGCGCGGCGATCGAAGAATCGAGATCTTCGTCGTTCGCTTTCTTCATATCCTGATCGTAGTATCTCAGCGCGTCTTCGATCGCGGAGCTTTCGCCCGGCTGGCGCTTGAATGAATTGGTTTCGTTTTCGATGAGATGCATCAAAAGGAATGCTTTCAGCTCGTCCTTGTCTTCCTTGGAAGCTTTGCGGTCGTAATTATCGTATTGAACGGGTTTTTTGGCGACAACGTCTAGATCGTCAGCAGGGGTTGCTGAGGAGTGGATATTTCCAGTAGTTCCAGATTTTTGGCCTTTTTTATCAACCATTTAACACACCTAGATTACATCTTTATATTTATTGTTAATTAGATAATACGCATAGAATCCATAAAAGTCAAACTTTTCTCGATTCTATATCCCAGCTAAATCAATGAGTTAGGCGTATCAGCGTGCGCCAAAGACTGAAAGTGTAGGCATTTCGAATTTCGGCGTGTGTTTGGCTACAAAGTCGGCGGCTTTTTGCGCTTCCTTGCCGGCCCCGTCCCATATAGCCGAGAGGCCGGTTTTGGGCTCCGGTCTGGCGGTTTTGTCATTGGCCACCTGATGGCCTTTGGTACCAAAAGTCCTGTTGTATTTCGCGAGGTTCAGATCGTTACGCGCCTGTTCGTCTTTCGCGGTTTGGCCGGTCACATCTTTCCATGTTTTTGAAATCTTGTTTTCAACCCAGGTGCCGACGGATTTAACCGAAACCTGATCCTGATATTCGCGTGTGCCGTCATGTTTCAATCTGAAACGGCGGCCGTCGAGATCGCTTGGGTCGATATATGAATCGCGGCCGTCATCGCCTTTGACGACTTCCCACGGCCTCGTCAGACATTGTGTTTTGGTGTCGAAAGCAGCTTCCGTGCCGTGCGCGTCGCGTGCGACAGTCGCGCCAAGATCCTTGCTGTATCTTGTGCTGACGGGGGTGAAAGTATTCTGATTGAAAGCGGGAGGTGTCACAAAAGCAACCATCTGCTCGCGCGTAACCTTCTGAACCGCGCCTTGCGTTCCGTCCTCGTATAGCGGGCGTACAAGGCATTGTTTGCCGTTATCTAACGTGTAGCGCTTGCCGTTTACCGGATCGATATGGTCGTAAACGATGCGCGAGGAATGTTCCAACTGCTCGCGCATTCTGTCCTGCATCAATTCGCCCGCGATAGAGATGAACTCGATGCGTCTTGTAAATCCGTTATCGTGATCGTCGTCTTCGTCGTCGCCGTCTTCATCGGTGTCGTATTTTTCCGGGTCGGCGGCGCGGCGCGCCATGTCGTTCATGAAAGTCGTCACATGAAAGCGGCTACCGCCGTTAAAATTGACATACATGGAGCTGAAAATATCGCGGGGGACGGGCGCGTCATCGAGGTCGGGGATGCCGAGGCTTTCCAGATTGGACTGGAAAAGGGCTTTCGTGCCTTTTAGCTGAGTAGAATCCATATAACCCACGCCACACCTTTATTGATTACATAATCTATATAGAAATAGGGTTAATAATTGGTTAATTTTAATCGATAAAGCGCAGTTTTACAAGGTTTTTTGAATGGCCGCCGACCCCGGAAACTGAAAATGCGACCGTGGGTGTCCCGGTCGCATGATGCAGATTAGTTAGATTTTTTATGCCCTGTTTAGCCCATTGGCGGCGGGGCAGGCGGTGTATGGACAGGGGCGGAAGCCGGAGGGGCTGCTGCGGCCTGCTGGACCGGCGGGTGCATGAAATTATGAAAGCCTTCGGCAACCCTGTCGGCGACATTCTTGAATTGATCTACCAAGCTGACTTCCGTCTTAATCCCGGCGAATTTGCGCATATCCTCAACCGTCACGCGTTCATTGGTGACCGGACATGTATCCGCATGTGAGCTTTTAATTCCGTCTGTCATTTTAACACCCTTATTCTTTTAAGCTGTTCGCTTGTTTAATTCTCTCCATTTTACAGATTAAAATTAATATCAGGTTAACAGGGGAGGTTTGCGCGCAATTTTCTCTTTTCTCATGGGGTTTTTTTTAAGTCCGGCGCGTGTTAAACAAAACGCAATCCATTTGCTGATATAAGAATCGGCCTATTTAGAATTACCTACCAACCCGCATAAGGAAGTCCCTAATGAATATCCACGAATACCAGGCCAAAACGCTTTTGAAAAAATACGGCGTTGTCGTACCCGAAGGCATTGCCGCAATGACTGTCGATGAGGCTGTCAAAGCTGCCGAGCAATTGCCTGGTCCGCTCTACGTCGTCAAATCACAGATCCATGCAGGTGGCCGCGGCGCGGGACGTTTCAAAAACAATCCGGAAGGCAAGGGCGGCGTTCGTCTTTGCAAAACTGTCGCCGATGTGAAAGCCGCTGCCGAAGCAATGCTCGGCCAGGTTCTCGTCACCAAACAAACCGGCCCTGAAGGCAAGCAGGTTCAGCGCCTCTATGTCACTGACGGTGTGGACATCAAAAAAGAATATTACTGCTCGGTCGTTCTCGACCGCGAAACATCACGCGTCACTTTCATGGCTTCGACCGAAGGCGGTATGGATATCGAGGAAGTCGCCGAAAAACATCCTGAGAAAATCGTCAAGGTCGCGATCGATCCGGCTGCCGGCTTCCAGGGTTTCCATGCGCGTAAACTCGCATTTGCGCTGGGTCTCGAAGGTGCCGCCAACAAGGCTGCGATGAAATTCTTCTCGAGCCTCTACAAGGCTTTCGTCGAGCTTGATGCCTCGACGGTCGAAATCAACCCGATGATCGTCACCGACAAGGAAGAGATCATGGCGCTCGACGCTAAAATCAGCTTCGACGAGAACGCGCTGTTCCGTCATCCTGACGTTGCAGAAATGCGCGATGAATCCGAAGAAGATGAAAAAGAAACGGTCGCGAAAAACTTCGACCTTTCTTACGTCACGCTCGAAGGAAATATCGGCTGTATGGTCAACGGTGCCGGTCTTGCGATGGCGACGATGGACATCATCAAACTTTATGGCGGCCAGCCTGCGAACTTCCTCGATGTCGGCGGCGGCGCCAACAAGGAGAAAGTGACGGCGGCTTTCAAAATCATTCTCTCCGATCCGAACGTCAAAGGCATTCTCGTCAACATCTTCGGCGGGATCATGCGCTGTGACATTATCGCGGAAGGCATCATCGCCGCCGCGCGCGAAGTCAAACTCGGCGTGCCGCTCGTCGTGCGTCTTGAAGGCACGAACGTGGAGCTGGGCAAGAAAATCCTCGCTGAAAGCGGATTGCCGATCGTATCGGGCGACAACCTCGCCGATGCCGCGCGCAAGATCGTCGATGCCACGAACAAAGCCGCGAAAGCAGCCTAATGATTATCGATCACCGCACCTATAACATCGTGCCGAGACGGATGGGCGAATACTTGAAGATATTCGAGGAAGTCGCCATGCCGGTTCAGCGCGAGCATCTCGGCGAGCCGGTCTTTTTCGGTGTTGTCGATACGGGACCGCAGGACCAGGTCGTCCATCTCTGGAGCTACAAGGACATGGCCGACTATGAAACCCGCCGCAAGGCGCGTAACGCGGACCCGCGCTGGGCCGGTTATCTCGAACAAACAAAAGGCCTCGTCGTTTCGCAGGAAACGAAACTCATCCGGCCTGCATCATTCTCACCGATTAAATAAAGGAAACTAAAATGTCAGTTCTCGTTAACAAGAATACAAAAGTCATCTGCCAGGGTTTCACCGGCGCGCAAGGCACGTTCCACTCGGAACAGGCGATCGCTTACGGCACCAACATGGTCGGCGGTGTCACGCCGGGCAAGGGCGGTACCAAGCACCTGAACCTGCCGGTATTCAACACTGTCTCCGAAGCCAAAGCGGCGACAGGCGCAGACGCGTCCGTTATCTACGTTCCACCTCCATTCGCCGCGGATGCAATTCTCGAAGCTATCGAAGCTGAAATTGCGCTGGCGGTCTGCATCACTGAAGGCATTCCTGTACTTGACATGGTCAAGGTCAAGAAAGCTCTCTGCGGTTCCAAAACACGCCTTATCGGGCCGAACTGTCCGGGCGTTATCACGCCGGGCGAATGCAAAATCGGCATTATGCCGGGCCACATCCACAAACGCGGAAAAATCGGCGTTGTGTCGCGCTCTGGCACGCTGACATATGAAGCCGTTCTGCAAACGACGACGGCGGGCCTTGGTCAGTCCACCTGTATCGGTATCGGCGGCGACCCTGTGAATGGCACGAACTTTATCGACGCGCTCCAGATGTTCATGGCGGATGAAGAAACGCAGGGCATTATCATGATCGGCGAAATCGGCGGTCAGGCTGAAATCGATGCGGCGACATATTACAAAAACCTCGCCAAGAAAAAACCGATCGCCGGCTTTATCGCCGGTGCGACCGCGCCGAAGGGCAAACGCATGGGTCACGCCGGTGCGATTATCTCCGGAGGTCTCGATACGGCAGAAGCGAAAATCGCGGCGATGAAAGCTGCCGGTTTCGTGATGGCTGAAAGCCCGTCTCATCTTGGTGAAGCCGTTCAGAAAGCATTGGCGGCTTAAACTACATGACGGAAATCGAGCAGTTCGCCCCGGAAATCTATCAGACACTAGTGGCCCTTCCTTACCGGGTGGGTCTCTACGTGTCGCTGAGCGATATGACGGGCGGGCAGGATTCCGAAGCATCGGAAATGGCCGCGCTTGAAAACGTGGTCACTTTCTATGTCGAGGATACGTTGAAATCCGAATTTGCGCAGGAAGTCATGCTGGCGACGCTCCAGCAGAAACAGCGCTGGAGCGACTGGCGCGGCGATATCGGTAAAGTGCCTGACGAGTGCCGGGAAATTCTCGGTTATCTCGAGGACCGTATCGAGCCGCGTAAACTGAGCGCTTTTAAAAGCAACTTGCTTGAAATTGCGATCGCTGTCGCCATGGCATACCGTGAAAGCGTGGAAGCGGAAAGCTTTGTCACGAAGCTGCGTAATTGCCTATCGCTGAACTGGATCAAGAAATCCGCTAATTCGAACAGCCAGCATCTCAATATCAGTGCTGCTGAGAAAATCGCCATCAACGCACTCGCCGACAGTTTCGGCATAGATTACAAGGTCGCCTGATGGTAGATGAAGACCTTGAGCTGATAGCTGATCTTTTCTACCGCGTCGGCATCTGGGTCAGTCATTGCGATGATACCGATTACGGCGAGCGTTCCGAAGATCTTGAGAAGAAACAGATGGTGCGGGCTTTCTCGCGCATCGAAAAAATTTCCAGATTTCCCTTTATAAAACAGGCAGCGCATGCGGCCCTGCATGGTCGGAAAATCCCGCATGCCGAAACGGAAGAACGTATCACCGACGATATAAAGCGCGTGGTGTTCTTGCTCAAAAGCCATGAAGATCTCGACGGCTTGCAGGAATTTAAAAAGGCCATCATGTATATCGGCACCGCGGTGGCGCGCGCCTATCGCGAGGAAGTCGATCACCACGAGGATGAATTCCTGCTCCAGACCTTTATCGACAGGCTCATGGGCAATCTGAACAAGGTCAATTCGCCCGAGGACTTCAAGAACCTCAATATCTCACCGGCTGAAGACAATGCGTTGACAATGATCTCGGAAGCGTTGAGGGTAAAGGCATGATTACCGAAGAAACGTCGAAAGACGAAATCATCCGCTATGCAAGGCTCTTGATACAGGCGGGGACCTGGGTGTCTGTCATGGATGACAGCGGCGGTTACAAGGCGCATACGCTCGAACGCGAATCCATTTTCAAAAGCCTGCGCGGTTTCAAGCGTGAAACAGATTATATGGATCTGCGCCCGATTTTTGATGCGGCGCTCGACAGCCATCGCGCCTGGGATGAATGGACGCGCGATCTCTCGGGATTCTCGGAAGAGCTGCGCGCATTAAACCCGTCGCTGAAACTCGAATTCCGCCAGTGTATCTATGACCTCGCTTATTCAGTCGCCATCCGTTACCGCGAACGTAATTTCCTGTCGGTCCTGTTTGTCGGGCTGGTCGTCAGTCTGCGCAATTTCTTCGGCGCGAAGACATTCTATTATGAACTGTCTGAGTATCTGAACATCAGCAATGCCGAGAAACTGGCGCTGAACGATCTTGCTGAAATGCTGCAACTTCAGAACCGGATTATTCTTTAGGCAGCTCTATCGGCCCTTTGAACTGCGCAAGCATCGCGTGGCCCAATCCTTCCGTATAATCGATATTCTTCGCGTCATGCTCGGCCTTAAGCTGCGTCCATGGCAGCGAGACGTTATTGTGATGCGTGACATGATGATTGAAGTTCAGGATGAATTTCGCGTACCACGGCGAAGTTTCCAGTTCCTTGGCAATCACTGAATTATCCTTCGGCGTGCCGTAATGATAGGCGTTATCCATGATCGAAATAATCACACCGCGCCCGATCAGGGTAATGGCAACGACCCACCCGCTCGCGACCGCTATCGCAGTCCCGTAAAATAAGATGATGAGAGTGGTATCGATGCGGATTTTTGTAACATTCGCGGGTTTCAAAATGGAATTCAGGACGGCTTCGTAATGCCTATCGTCTGAGAAAATGTGACGCGCGATCTTTCGCACGATTGTAAGAGGGAAGATCGTGATCAGGAGGGACATGAGGATTTCGGTCAGATAAAGCCCGCCGAGCATCGTGAAATAATGTTTGATCCAGGCGATGATTTTATTGTGCTCTCCGCGCGTATAATGCTCGGACTCCCAGTCGCGGTTATACTGGTGATGCATCAGGTGGCCGAAACGCAGCACGCCGAACGCCGCGCCGAACAGAACGGACATGACGCGTCCCGCAAGCTCATTAATACGGCGGTTCGAATTGAAATTTTTATGGATCGCCTCATGGATCAGGCTCCATAGCGGGGTATTCAGCGGGATCAGTATAATCGCGGCGAGGGGCGGCAGCAGAAACAGCGCAGCCGCAAAGACCAACGTGATCGCGCTCGCCAGCAGCAGGTTTATTCTGTCCGGAACAGGAAATGTCGCCATGGAGCATGATATGGACGATTTCGCGGCTTCGTCAATATGAAAGGATCAATTGTTACGTATATACCTTGCGTAATCGCTATCCATTCTGTCCTCGCGAATTTGATCGAATGCAAGAAGATGCTTTTTGCCAGTCCAGCTTCTTTTCTCAATCACCCTGACGACAGAGCCAGGAGAAAACTCCCAGCGATCGATTAGAGGATTGTAATTTTCAGTTGGCAAAAGCTTATAAAACACGCTGTCTAAATCTATCGCGTCCGCCTCGAGATTATTTTCAACTCATTCCGATTATCCAGATTAAATCTTTCCAGAACTGATTAAATTCGGCAGTGAATAGGCCGAAGATAGTGAAATGTAAGATTGCCAGAAAAAAAAGTGATGTCTTTTGTTCTGTATAAAATTTAAAGGTCTTTAGTCCAAATAATATAATGACGATTGCTATCAATACGACGGAGAGTTTTGTGCCGACGTATATTGCGTCAGGTACAAGGGGAAGAATAAATTTATCAGATATTTGTATGTATGGATCAAGGTTACTGAAAGTTAGAAAGCCATGATAGAATATCAAGAACCAATAAATATAGACGAAATAGAAAAATCTAGGATTTAAAAAGTTCTTTATAACAATCCATATTTTATGGATTGTTATCATCCCATTTGAAATCAGATCCTGTAATTTTTCCATCATTGACTCTTATAATTCCTGAGATTGATTGTGATTTTTCCCAGTGAACTTCGAAAGGCTTTGCGTAATGTTTTTTTGCTAGAAAGTGTTGGTAGCGAAATATTAATCGATCGGCTATAGTATCATCATTAAAATCATATATATCATCGAAATAATTTAAAATCGTGCCTTGAATATAAATAATATCGTTCTTCTTTTCTATTTGAAAGCTACCTTGTGATCTAATTTTAATGCTTCCAATGGCATTAAAGAAATCCGGGTCATCTTGTTTGTGTAAAATAGTAGAAGATCTGATATTGATATCTTTATCCCAATAATCAGAAAAATGATGGCGTTCCCCATTTCCCATTTTTATAATCAAGTTATATATATTTGGGTCTGCAGCCTTTTCGTTTGGTTGTATAAAACTTTTTTCGAAACGCGCTTTATTTGAGTCTAAAGCTGATTTTAGCTGTATGCTGTTGGAGAAAGTCTCAATTCGCAGAATAATTTTTCTTCCAGTATTTGAAAGATAACGTTCTAGAAGTAATGCAGAAATCGGTGTTTTTTTATTATCACGAAATTGGACTAAGTTATCCGATGTTTGGATTAATGCGGTTAGTACATCTGAATCTTTAGGAGTTTTCTCCGCCCAACATCGGCAATTATAATCATCACCGGGATCTGGACTTTCCGACCATCGGCGCACCGTACGGTTGAATCTTGCATGCGCCGGGCGAACATGTCCGTCTTCGACGGTGCGCCAGATGTAATAGCCGTCTGGTGTTTTTTCAGCTTCGCGGTTGAGTGCGTCGATGGTTTCGTCGTCCGGTTTGGCTGTACCGCTTGCGGGTAGGTTGTTGTCTTTCTGGAATTCCTTAAGCGCTTCGAAAATTTCCCTGTCAGAAATTCCGGTGATGCCGGTTTTTTCAAACGGCGTGTAATAGCCGAGGCGGTTCAGGGTTTTCTTCATCTGGCGCAGGTCGAATTCTTCCACCGCCGAGTTACTGGCGAAGGGCCGGCTCAGTTCAATGGTCATGGGAATCCTTTGGATTTCGGGCATAAAAAATCGCCCGGAAGGGACTCCGGGCGTTGATAAGGACTAAATTCCTATACTATGAAGGGAAAGTCAAGAAAATTATCGTCATCCCGGCGAAGGCCGGGATCTTTTGCAGTCTGATTCCCGAAAGATTCCGGCTTTCGCCGGAATGACGTGTGGGCATGGCTGTTGCGCTCACTTTTATTCCTCATCTCATTGATTTATAAACCTTCCGGGGCGTACAATAGATACGTCTAATTCATCAAGGAAATATCATGTCATCACCAGCTTCCCTCGTGACAATTCTGTCCTCATCCAACGCGGAATATATCGCCAACCTGTATAAGGAATTCCTGCACAACCCGAATGCGGTTGATGCAAGCTGGCGCACATTCTTCTCGGATCTAAAAGACGATGAGACGGCTTTGCTCAAGGAAATTACTGGCGCGAGCTGGGCTTCGCCTCACTATAAAAAACCGGCGGCACCTTTTGGCGTGACGACGGCGGACGAGGCGTTCAAATCTTCGAAAGCCCCGGCCAATCAGGCCGCGAAGCCTGCGGCATCGTTCGATGTTCGTGCAATGAAGGATTCCATTCAAGCGATGATGCTCGTTAAAGCCTATCGCGCCAACGGTCATTTGATGGCCGATCTCGATCCGCTGGGCCTGAAACGCCCCCAGATGCGCCCTGAGCTTGATCCGCAGACTTACGGTTTCTCACCGCAGGATCTTGATCACAAGATTTATGTCGGCGGTATCCTGGGTTTCGAAACCACGACCATCCGCGATCTCGTCAACGTCCTGCAACAAATCTATTGTGGCAAGATCGGCGTTGAATATGAAATGATTCTCAACCTCGACGAAAAAAACTGGCTGCAACAGCGCATAGAGTCGACAGGCAACAAAACCGCGTTTTCACCGGACGAGAAAAAAGCGATCTTTGAAAACCTTGTGCACGCGCAAGGTCTGGAAGACTTCCTCGCACTCAAATATGTCGGCACGAAACGCTTCGGTCTTGACGGCGGTGAATCCTATGTCGCCTCAGTCGAGGAAATCCTGCGCCGTGGTGCAGAACTTGGTGTGCGCGAAGTCGTCGTCGGCATGGCGCACCGTGGTCGCCTCAATACGCTGACCAACATCGTCGGCAAGCCGTTCACGAAACTCTTTGCCGAATTTAACGGCATGCCGTCGACACCGGACGATACGCCGGGATCGGGCGACGTTAAATACCATATGGGTTATTCGATGGACCGCGTGATTTCCGGCCAGACCGTTCACATGACACTCACGCCGAACCCGTCGCATCTGGAAGTCGTCAATCCTGTCGTCGTCGGCAAGGTCCGCGCGAAGCAGGATCTCGACCGTGGCGGCGACCGCAAATCAGTCTTGCCGCTCACCATGCATGGTGACTCTGCGTTTGCGGGTCAGGGCCTCGTCGCAGAAATCCTGATGATGGCTGAACTGCCGGGCTATACCGCCGGCGGTACGGTTCACATCATCATCAACAACCAGATCGGCTTTACGACACTGCCTGAATATACGCGTTCCGGTCCGTATTCATCGGACATGGCGAAGATGCTCGCGATCCCGACCTTCCACGTCAATGGCGACGATCCGGAAGCGGTCGCGCATGTATCGCGCCTTGCCATCGAATACCGCCAGAAATTCGAACGCGATGTTATCATCGATCTTATCTGTTACCGCAAAAACGGTCACAACGAAGGCGACGAGCCGATGTTCACCCAGCCTGTCATGTACAAGGCGATCAAGGATCATGTTTCCGTACGCAATCTCTATGCGCAGAAACTGGCCAGCGAAGGCGTGATGAGCGCGGAGCAATCGAAAGCGTCTGTCGACGCGTTCCACAAAAAACTCGAAGAAGCGTTCGCCGCGACGACAAGTTATAAGGTTAACAAGGCCGACTGGCTCGAAGGTGCATGGTCGGGCCTCACCACTGTCGTCAAATCCAAATTTGCCGAGAAGCGTAAAGGCGAAACATCGCTCACAGTCGATCAGTTGAAACAGCTCGGCGAGCGTCTCACATATGTGCCGTCGAACTTCAACCTGAACGCGAAGATCGCGCGTCAGTTCGAAGCCAAGAAGGAAATGTTCAAATCCGGTAAAGGTTTTGACTGGGGCACAGGTGAAGCTCTCGCTTTCGCCTCGCTCGTACAGGAAGGCTATCCTGTGCGCGTGTCTGGTGAAGATGCGGGCCGTGGAACATTCTCGCACCGCCACGCGACGCTGCACGATCAGGAAAACGCTTCGCGTTACTATCCGTTGACACAGGTCACGCCGGATCAGGCACCATTCGAAGTTCATGACTCCCCATTGTCCGAAGCCGGCGTGCTTGCATTCGAGCTCGGCTATTCATGGGCCGCGCCAAACTCTCTCGTCATCTGGGAAGCGCAGTTCGGCGACTTCGTCAACGGCGCGCAGGTCATTATCGATCAGTATATCTCAAGTGCTGAAACGAAATGGCTGCGCATGTCGGGCCTTGTTATGCTGCTGCCGCACGGATTTGAAGGGCAGGGACCGGAGCATTCCTCCGCGCGTCCTGAACGCTTCCTGCAACTTTGTGCCGAAGACAATATGCAGATCACCAACATTACGACACCGGCCAACTACTTCCATGCGTTGCGCCGCCAGTTGAAGCGCGACTTCCGCAAGCCGCTGATCAACATGTCGCCGAAATCGCTGCTGCGTCATAAGCTCGCAGTCTCCAAGGCCGAAGACTTTACCGGCCAGACAAGCTTCCACCGCTATCTGTGGGACGATGCGAAGGATGCGCTCAACAAGCCGAAGGATATCAAGCGCGTCGTTCTCTGTTCGGGCAAGGTTTACTATGACCTGTTCGAAGAGCGCGAGAAACGCGGCTTGAAAGACGTGATGATCCTGCGTCTCGAGCAGTTCTATCCGTTCCCTGAATCCGAACTCGCCGAAGAGCTGGCGCAGTTCACGAATGCTGAATTCGTCTGGTGCCAGGAAGAACCGAAAAACCAGGGCGGCTGGTCCTTCGTCGAGCCGCTGCTCGAAGACACGCTCGCCAAAGCCGGCTTCAAAGGCGGCAGACGCTTCAAATACGCTGGCCGTCCGGCCTCCGCATCACCGGCCACCGGCTACGCGAAACGCCACGCGCAGGAGCAAGCGGCGCTCGTCGATCAGGCACTTAAGATATAAGTCTCTGATATAGCTTAACAATTTAAAACTCTGGAAATTTCCTTTCCAGAGTTTTATTAATTCCGCATGTATTTACAGAAAACGCGGAATTGATGCCTATGAATGAGTTGAGCTTTCACTACAAAACCCGCGTAGCGGCGAACACGCTGTTTCCATTCGCGCGCGACGAGCGCACGGGCCAACGCATCTTCCTGCCGGGAAATGACAATCTCGAAGCGGGCGATACCTATTATGATGAGAGCAAGCATAAAGGGCATCTCGTTTGCGCCGATTGCGATGCGCGCGTCCATGCGGTGAAAGATGCCGGCATCATCGCCGGCTCGAACATGATAGGCAATGCCGCGCATTTTCAGACCAATGAGAACTCAGGCCACGCGGACGATTGCGATATCGGCAGGAGACAGCGCAAATACCGCCCGTCGCCGAAACCGGATCCGACGCTCGGGCTGGTCATCAACATGAACGTGCTCGACCGCAATCTCGATGAAGACTCTTACGATCTGAAACGCAGCTTCAATCACGAAGCCGCCGCGAAGTATAAGGGCATGGAGCGCGTTTCCATCCGCAGCTCGCAACAGCTCGTCGAGCTCATGAAATCAACGTCCCAGGAGCGCCTCGACAAGAGCTTCGTCATGTTCGGCGATCAGGAAATTCCGTGGACAAGGTTCATGATCTCTTATGATGACAAGGCAGAAAGCTTCCGGAGGCTTGTGCGTAACATGCTCGCGAATGGCGAACCCTTGCAATCCGTCTTCATCGATTTCAATGGTGAGAAAGAACCGAGAGGATCGCGCGAGCAGGATACGGGCCGCATGATCAAGATGAAGGCGACGCATCTCAAGGATGACGAGAACGGCTTTAAGCATTTCATCGTGCCGCGGATTTTCATTCCGCATGACCAGGACAATCGTGTGCGCGTGCCGTTCATGGGCGGCAGCGCGGATGTGATGGTGATGGGCGGGGCCAGGCTGACCATGGAGACCTCGAAGGAACTCAGCAGGGTCTTCTATTACCTGACTTTCAACCTGCACGACCCAAGGCAGATCGTCGAAACCAGCCTCCAGGAAATAGGGGAGGCCCGCCGGAACCGGGGCGTTAAGGCCGCGATCGGGGCTCAAAACCAGCCAAATATCTAATATTATGAAAATAATCTTGACCGTTTTTGGGGCCTGGCTTATAAAATAAGCCCTGAAGCGGGGATTTATGATTAAAGACTATTTCAAACGCCAGGCCAAAAAGGGAGCCGATCTTAAGGCCCCGACCATGCTCTATGCGCGGGATGCGCGGACCCTTGAGCGGGTCTATTTCCCCGGCGACCATCTCGGTGGTTTTGTCGATGCCGAATGGGTCCTCTACGACGAAAAAATTCACAAGCGAAACCTGATCTGTGACGATTGCACAGCGGAAGTACATTTCTGCCATGCCGTTCCTTATAAAGGCGGCGACAACCTGCCGGGTTCATGCGCGCATTTCGCGACCAACCCGGGACAGGTCCATGACGCGCATGACTGCGAAGTCGGTTTCATCAACGCGCAGCTGCCCCCAAAAGATCCGAAACCCGAGATCGACAAGACGCTCGGTTATCGCCTTAACCTGAACAGGTTCCAGCCCGACAGCGAGGCGGGGAAAGCTTTCGCCAGATGGGCAAGCGGACCTTACACGCGTGAATCATCAACCAAAACCAGATTCAAGGAAGGCGCGGAAGACCTGCGGCGTATGCAGACCTATTCCGCCGATTGCGTCGCCGACCTCGTCAAGTTCATGCGCAACAAGGACCCGCAGCGCGTCGCGAAAAGCCTCGTCATCCATAAGGGTTTTGAGATCCCATGGGATGAGTTCCTGATCACCTATAACGACGCGTCGCTTCTGGAAGAGCGTGACACGCATTTCAAAAACCTCGTCCAGACGATGATCGACAAAAAACAGACCTATCGTCCGGTCCTGATGCAGATGATTGTCCACACCGATGTACCGCTCAAGCATTTTGAGGAAAGACGCGCGATCAGCTCGAAACCTGTCCTTGTCAGCCGCGACGATAAAACGCATGCACCGACATGGATTCTCCCACGCGTCTATATCGATATGGAAGATGCCGGGACGCATCGCGATTTTGCAGAAAAAGGCAGCTATCTGGCGCTTGGTTATCTGCGCCTGACGAGCGTGGTGGAGGCGAGCGAAACGCACCACAATCTGTTCCTGAGTGTCAAAGACATAAACCAGATTACGAAGGCCGATCCGAACCAGATCGGGGCCGAAAACGCCGTCATCCGCAAAAACAAAGATTCATCTAAAAAATCGCCGTTTCCCAGCCCGAATGCCGCCTAAACAGGCTTGACCTTTGCCCGATTTAGTTGAATCTTGGGCACCAGAATAAACCTTCAAAATCAGGACCTTGTTATGTCACAAATCGTCGTTCCCGCTCTCGGTGAATCCGTTTCCGAAGCCACTGTTGCCAAATGGCTGAAAAAGGAAGGGGATGCCGTCAAGGTCGACGAACCGCTGGTCGAACTTGAGACAGACAAGGTCACGCTCGAAGTCAACGCGGCGACTGCCGGCGTTCTCACCAAGATCACCATCCAGCCCGGCGCGACTGTTACCGTCGGCACGCTGCTTGGCGAAATCGCTGCGGGCGCTGGTGCGGCATCTGCGCCAGCCGCAGCTCCGGCCAACGATCCGAAACCTGCAGCTGCAGCACCTGTGGCCGCCGCAGCGCCAGCCGCTTCGATCAATGAAGGAACGGCCCCGGCCGCGCGTAAGATGATGGCCGATAACGCAATCAATCCAGCCGATGTTTCAGGCACCGGCAAGGACGGACGCATCACCAAGGAAGACGTTGTAAATTACCAGTCGGCACCGGCAAAACCTGCTGCAGCTCCGGCTGCACCGCGCGCTGTCGGTCCACGCGAAGAGCGCGTGAAGATGACCAAACTGCGCCAGGTTATCTCACGCCGCCTCAAGGAAGCGCAGAATACGGCTGCGATCCTCACGACCTTCAACGAAGTAGATATGGGCGCGGTGATGGAACTGCGCAACCAGTACAAGGACGTGTTCGAGAAAAAACACGGTGTGAAACTGGGCTTTATGTCCTTCTTCGTCAAAGCTGCGGTGAACGCGCTCAAGGAACTTCCGGCCGTCAACGCCGAGATCAACGGCGACGAGATCATCTACAAGAACTACTACGACATCTCCGTCGCCGTCTCGACACCGCAAGGTCTCGTCGTGCCGGTCGTTCGTGACTGCGATATCAAATCGATGTCGCAGATCGAAAAAGATATCGGCGCGCTCGGTGTCAAAGGCAAGGACGGCAAGCTGACCATGGAAGAGATGACAGGCGGCACGTTCACCATCACCAATGGCGGCACGTTCGGCTCACTCATGTCGACACCGATCATCAACCCGCCACAAGTCGGTATCCTCGGCATGCACAAGATCCAGCAGCGCCCGATGGTCATGAAAGACGGCAAGATCGAGGCGCGCCCGATGATGTATATCGCGCTGTCCTACGATCACCGTATCATCGACGGCCGCGAGGCTGTCACGTTCCTGGTGCGCATCAAGGACGCAATCGAAGATCCGTCACGCCTGATCCTGGACGTATAGAATACAAAAACCCCGCCAAAAAGCGGGGTTTTTTAATGTCTGTTGAATGCTGGATTATAGCGGAGCAGGGGCCGGGACTGGTTTGGTTGTCGTCAGTTTTTTAAATTCCCAGTCGAATTTTGCCTGTTCGAGAATTTCAGGACTAATCGGTTCCGACTTAAGTGTTGCCTGTTCCAGCATAGAGAAGGCATCTTCCTTGTTGAGGCCGCCGAGTATACTTAAATAGTTTATATTTTCCTGCGAAAACTTGTGCGTCTGGCGTGCAACCCATGCATCTATTTCTGCCTGTTCTTTTGCAACATAGGCAAGCCATTGTTGAATAACTTCCGGATCCCTGACCCTGGACGGTACGCATTCTGTCACAGCTTTGACACCTAGAACTTTAAGCGCGTTTGCTATCGTATCGGCGTTTGTCCTGCGCGTAGGTATACTGTTCGAGCGCATGCCAAATAGACTTAAAGAGGCCACTTGAAGAAAAGTATTTTGAATATTTCTTTTGGCGGTTGTTACGACATCATAATGATTGAGTTTACTATCTGGATATTCGTTTAGAAGATTATTAGCCCAATGTTTGATTAATGATGTCGCGCGTGCTTTTGGCGGATTTTCCCATTCGAAGGTATCATTTTCGAATTTCAAGTCCGTGAAGGGGCCGGCGGCTTCATAGGTCCATGACTCGTCAAATTTAAGGCTCATTTATGTGTCTTTCTCTTATGAAGCAGTAGATTGACATAATCTAATAACAAGATCAAGTTTTCCGAAAGGTTGCAAAAATTGACATAAAATCAAAGTCTTGCTAGAGATTTCAGGTAATCCAGAACTGAGTAAATGACCATGTCAAACGATATGCCTGCGCCTGACCTGAACGCCGAACTGGAAAACCTGTTCCGGCAGGCGGCCAATCCCAATATGCAAGTTGAAGCCGATGTAGTTCTTAAATACCGGAAAGAGGATATCCATGACGGGCGTTTTACATCCACGCCGAACACGGTGCTCCGTGCGACATCGCCGCATGTTCTTTCTATCAATAATTATTTCGACCGCAATATCCAGCTTGAGTCTTTCGATTATGACATGACACATGTCCAGCTTGTTCCGACATCGCGCGAGAGAAGCTGTTTTGGCTTTAATACCGGCCTGGATATATTATCTTCAGCGCTTGAGAGCGGAAAGCCATTGCCGGACGATCTGGCCCAGAGGGTTCTTGATCGTCTCGAAGTAGGCCAGATCTATTACGATCATGGCGATTTTCCGGGATGGCTAGGACTCGCGCGCGTGGACGAAGCGGGGACCATGCTTGCCAATATCGATAATGAAGATGTGAGATATGGCGGCGAGAATAAAATCTCGGCCCTGTTCAAGGAAAGGGCCGAAGACGGTGTGAGTGTCGCACCTGCCGCGATGACGGGCCTGTGGGCGCTCGCCCTCGCGCTGAAGATCCAGCAGAAGGCGCGTGAGGATGGAAGCGTCTACGAACTTCTGAGCAAAGGTATAAGAGTAGCTGAGAAGCCTTTGAGCGTAGAAGGTTTGCCGGGCATGCTTTTACAGCTCGACAGGTAAGTTCCTTCCCGCATTGCGCCATGGAATGTTTTCGACAAAATCCGGTTGGTCATTCATGATCTTCATAAAGGGGATGTCATGAGTCGCATGAGTCAGAAAATTGCGGGAATTTGTGGCGGCGCGTTTCTGGCGGCCACACCCATGATGGCCATCGCACAGGACGATAATTCCCAGATTTCAGACAGATGGCGTTTCGTGCCGACAACGCCGACCCAGCCTTCGCTTTTAAATCCACGTCCGATACAGGGGAGTAATTACGAGATGCCGGTTCCGCCGGTGATCGTCTTGCAAAAAGATTTCAGATTGAGCTCGGACGAGAAATTTACGGTTCATATCGAGGCGCAGAAGAATGGCGACAACAGTCTTCAGGATATCATCAAATCCGGAACCCTGCCTTTCGCCGGTTCAAATGATGGTGGCGGCAAGATGGGCCTGAAATTCAAAAAAGGCATCCTGCTGAGCTACAAGCGCGAGTTTTAAGGCGATCTATCAGTTTGTTCGTCGATTTTTACCCTTTTTACCACCCTTCTACGCCAAGGCTTCGAAGGACAGGCAGCGGGCACAGCACTGGTGGTGCTTGTATTGTCATCCTGAGGCCCCTGCCTTCGCAGGGGTAAACTCTGCGAAGGATCCAGTTTGAAAGCAGCCAGGATTCTTCGCGTTCGCTCAGAATGACAAGCTCGGGGTTCTTACTAGTTTGTTCGTCGATTCTATCAGTTCGTTCGGCGGTTTTTGGGGTTTTTTGTCATGTCGACCGAAGTGGAGACATCCCATCTATCCCAAGGTGAGATCCCTCGGCTTCGCTCGGGATGACAGTAAAAGGGGGGCTAAAATGGTTCTTCCCCTCCGGGGCCTAATCCTTGGGGAATCCGGAAGTACCGGCTGTCTCCATCACTATAAGAGACAGCCCATTATAGGAATAAATTCCCTGTTATGTCAAGGATTATTACAGCGAGATGAACTGCATCACGCCGCTATCGGCCAGCAGGCGTGAGGCGGCGATGGCTTCTTCGTCGCGGCTTAATTCGTCATTGCCGAGGCAGATCGAGGTGATGCCCGCGCCGACACAGTTCACAAGCTCGCGTGAAGTCGGGACAACGGACGACCAGATCAGCCCGTCGATCAGGCGCAAGCCATAACGATGCGCGCCCATTAAAATCCTGTTCAGCGGTTCGAGATAGAAAGAGTATTTCCCTTCCTTGTGATTGATCGTGTTTGCATCCTGATCCTTGGTGTAACCGATGGCCGGATGTGCGCTTGCGACCAGGAAGAAACATTCGCCGTCGGAATTTTTAGCAAGTGCGCAGGCCCAGCGTTTATGCAGCACCTGCGTACTCTCGATAATCTGGTTCAGTCCGTAGATATTCGGATGCAGGCTGGTCTTCTCGATCTTGATCGGGTTGTCCTGCGGCGGCACATATTCGACAGGCACTTCATGAATAGGCTCGATGCGGTTTTCCTTGCGCCAGACCTGATACATGCTGATCCCGGCGCGCGCGGCGATACGCAATGACATGCTGCCATATTCTTCACCGCGACGTTGGGCGAAATCCTTATCGAAGCCTTTATGGTCGATATAGATTTTCTTGATACCGCTCTCGGCGATATTCTTCGCGCAGTTCGGACAGAAGGGATCGGTGATGCACAGGCTCGCGCCTTCAGTCGCAATGGGGAAATTTAGCAGGCAGCTGACTTCGGCGTGAATGGTGCCTGAGCTGTTGCCGACGCGTGTTTCAGTGCCAAGTTTTTCGACGATATGGGCGGGCCAGATATTGGTCGAACTGAAAGACGTGCCGTCCTTGAAAATGGTGGCGGCGATTTTGTTGGTCGCATGCGGGCTTGAGCTCACAATGTCGACCGCTTTCTGCATGGCTTCGATAGGGGACAAAATCATGCGGCTAATCTGTCAGATTTGGGAAGACTAGGCAATCGCCGACTGCTCGATCAGAAATTCGAGCGAACCAAGCGCGCGTGCGCCGGCATGGCCGAGGCAATCGAGAGCGCAGAGCTCGGCAAGCTTCGCCATGCGGCTTAAAGGGAAGCCATTCACATAGCCATACAGGAAGCCGCCCGAGAAATGGTCGCCGGCACCGAGCGTATAAATTTCACCGTCGCGGCGAACGGGCGGCGGCATCAGGATGACTTCGCCGTCCTTGAAAACGACCGCGCCGTTTGCTCCGTCGGTTACCGCACCGACGCGGTGCAGGGCAGGGAGTTTAAGCGCGACTTCCTGAAGCGTGTCGACACCGTATATGGCGCGGGCTTCGGCGAGATTGCAGATCAGTATATCGACTTTTTTCAAAAGCTGGCCGACCTTCGCGCGATAAAGTTCGACGATGGACAGGTCGCCCGGATTGAACACGGCGACACCGCCATTGGCCTGTACTATTTCCGCGGCTTTTAAAAACGCCTCGAGAGCGTGCGGCGAATACATCGTATAGCCGTCGAAATAGACGATGTCCGATTGCGCGACGGGGTCATATTGAAGATGGTCGGGCGAAATTATTTCTGCGACACCGCGATAGGTGACGAAGCTGCGATCGCCGTCGGGCGTGCGCAGGCTTACCACTTGCGTCGAGCCGATATCGCTCTCGCCGGAGATATGCAGATGCGTTGCAATACCGATATCTTCCATAGATTTCTGGAAGGCGCGACCTTCCATGTCATCGGCAATCATACCAAGAAACGCGCTTTTGCCGCCCAGGGATTGAAAGGCGTAAATCGTATTGGCGGCGGCACCGCCTGCGATCAGCTCATAATCGCCGAGTTCGGATTTGAGATGTTGCAGGGCCGGAAGATCGACGAAGATACAGTGGGATTTATCGACTTTGTGGCGGGCAAGGAAATCCATGTCGCAATTCGCAACAATGTCCATGCAGGCATTGCCGATGCCTGTGAGATTGAATTTTTTCGCCGTCATTCGTTAAATTAAGCTGCCAGTACCCGTAATTCACTTGGTACGTTTAGTACCGCAGGCGACTGCATTTTCAAAGGAATATCTTTGAGGTTTCCAACAGGCGGCGCGATTAAAGCGTTCTGATCGAAAGCCGTTTTCAGGAGGCCCGGCGTAGCGGCAGGGCTGAAATCTTCCTGGAGATCGGCGATCAGCTTGAAGCCGCGGCCTGCCTTGCCATGTTTTGGCATAATGATAGGGGCGTTATCGGAGCCAAACGGGATGATGCTGTTTTTCAGGAAGTCGAGGGCGATGTTCTCGTCATCCGAAGTCAGGTTGATGCTGACATGTTTTTCGCAGCCTTTGTAGTGATTGAATTCACATGGCTTGTGGATCGGCTCGATTTCCATTTCATGACGGCCTTCATCGGGCGCGATCATGTGGGTGCGTCCGTTGCCGCGCTTGATATAGACCATCGTGTCTTTGAGAAGTTCGCCGTAGAAGGTCTGGTCGGCATTCAGTCCGGCGATTGCGCTGTCGAGGCGGATGACATGCGCCTGTCTGTAAACATCGATCAGGAATTTTTCTTCGAGCAGGCCTTTGGCGCGCAAATCTTTGATCAGGTCGAGTGCCTCTTGCAGGTCCGGCAGCAGGCCTTTCGCGAGTCTGTCTTTATATTTCGGTGAATTCTCGATCGCCTCGACATTGAGGAGCGAGCCGCTGCTGATGCGGTCTTCATATTCCCCGCGTTCCATGGCGACACCTGTCGCTTCTTTCGGCGTTTTGATATTGATATCGGTATCTGTGAATTCGCCGTTATCGTAACTGCCGCGGATGCGCAGGGTGATGCCCTGTTTCTTTAAAAGATTGTCGGCGGTGTCGATCTGGCGGGTGATGATGCGGCGGGGTGTGCCCTTGTGAACCAGTTCAATGCCCGGGACGCGTCCGTGTTTCAAGTTTCTCAGGAATAAATTAAACGGCTCATCCGAGCCGTTTGTTGTCACAAGTTTCAATTCTTTTTCAGTAAGCGCCTTTTCACAGGCTGGAGAGGCGGAATCATCCGAATGGACCAGCTTGACGGGAAATGCAGTGCGAGCGCTTGGAGGCTTCATATTACAGGGGCCTAACTTGGGCTAAAGTGAACTTAAACTTGCTTGAAAGTTAATATTCCAGGAATCTAATGAAGTCAAGAAATATTTATGAAAATAATGGAACTTTTTTCGGGTTAAGCTTTCTTTTTGCCCCGTAATGACTAATGTTTTCCTGTGATTCTGATCCAACTAAATATCTGAAAACCTTGTGGAAAAAATTATGGCCCCTTCTGACACAGCATCTTCCTCCTATGACGTTATCGTAATCGGCTCCGGTCCGGGGGGCTATGTCTGCGCCATCCGCTGCGCTCAGCTGGGGCTGAAAACCGCCTGTGTCGAGAAAGATAAAACGCTGGGCGGGACTTGTCTGAATGTCGGCTGTATCCCGTCGAAAGCGCTGCTAACGGCCTCGGAAAAATATCATGAAGCGGGGCACAAGCTCGAAGCGTTCGGTGTCAAGGTCGGCAAGCTCGAGCTCGACCTCAAAGGCATGATGAAGCACAAGGAAGATGTCGTCACATCGAACACCAAGGGCATCGAGTTCCTGTTCAAGAAAAACAAGATCGACTGGCTGAAAGGTTACGGCAAGATCGCAGGTAACAACACGGTCGATGTCGACGGCCAGAAATATTCCGCGAAACATATCATCATCGCAACCGGTTCCGATGTAATCGCGTTGCCGAATATCAAGATCGACGAGAAACGCATCGTGTCCTCGACGGGTGCGCTGGCGCTTGAGAGCGTGCCGAAGAAGATGGTTGTCATCGGCGGCGGTGTGATCGGGCTTGAGCTGGGCGCGGTCTGGAGCCGCCTTGGCGCGGAAGTGACGGTCGTTGAATTCCTCGATCGCATTCTGCCGACTAATGACGGCGAAGTATCCAAGGAAATGCAGAAAATCCTCACCAAGCAGGGCTTTAACTTCAAGCTCTCGACGAAAGTCGTCGCGGCCGAAGCCGGCAAGAACGATGTGACGTTGACGCTCGAGCCGGCAGCTGGCGGAGCGCAGGAAAAAATCACGGCGGATGTCGTGCTGGTCGCGATCGGCCGCAAGGCGTTCACGGATAAACTCGGCCTCAAGGAAGCTGGCGTTGAAACAGACGAGCGCGGCCGCGTGAAAGTGGACCACCATTTCAAAACGAACGTGCCGGGCATTTATGCGATCGGCGACGTGATCGCGGGGCCGATGCTCGCGCACAAGGCGGAAGACGAGGGCACGATTTTGGCCGAGATGATCGCGGGACAGACGGGCCATATCGATTACAATTTGATCCCGGGCGTTGTTTACACCTGGCCCGAAGTGGCAAGCGTCGGCAAGACCGAAGAGCAGCTGAAAGCTGAAGGCGTTCAATACAAGGCGGGTAAATTCCCGTTCAGCGCCAACGGACGCGCGCGCGCGATGAACGCGACGGAAGGTTTCGTCAAGATCCTCGCCGATGCGCGCACCGACAAGGTGCTTGGCGTTCATATCATCGGACCGGAAGCGGGGACATTGATTTCGGAAGCGGTGATCGCGATGGAATTCGCAGCGAGCTCGGAAGATATCGCCCGTACCTGTCACGCGCACCCGACGCTCGAAGAAGCCGTGAAGGAAGCGGCGCTCGCCGTATCGGGCCGCCCGGTTCATATGTAATAGCATGTTGGCCCCGGACAAAAGAAACTGGTATAATAAGACGATGAGCCCCAGCCGCACGCGTCAGTCCGGAAACGTCATCTTCATGATCCTGATTTTCTGCGTTCTTTTCGCGGCATTGACTTATGCCGTTACGCAGAGCATGCGCCAGACGACGGCGGGCGTGGACAGGGAAAAAATTTCTCTTTCTGTGACTGAAATATTACAATTCGGGAATTCAATAGACTCGGCGGTTAAAGTCCTGCTTATGAACGGTTGCGGCGATACAAAAATATCTTTCGACGATCATAATAAAACATCTATTCAAACTGTCAGCGGTACGTCGCTTGTCTATACAAACAGCAATTCACCCGCCGATAAAAGTTGCCATGTCTTTAATGTCAATGGTGGTGGCATTTCGCCGCGTATGCTTTCGGCAGATGCAGCCATTGATGCATCCGCAGTGCCTGCTTACGATCCTCATCCGCAATCGTGGACTGTATACGCAACCAAGATTCTGGGAGATGGAACCGATGCGGGTGCGGCCGGTGATGATGTTGTCTTATTTGTAGGTCGCCTGAAAAAAGAAGTATGCATAGCGATTAATAATAAACTTGGAATTACCAATCCTAGCGGTAATCCACCGGTAGATACATGGAGTGGCTCCCTGTTTGTAGGTACGTATGGCACCGTGAGCAATCCGATTGGTGATGAAACAACAGCTTTGCAGGGCAAGAAGGCGTTCTGTGCTACGGATTCTACGGGTAATTTCTATTCATATATACAAGTTCTGATTGCGCGTTAATCGCGTTTCGAATGCGGATGCGTGGCTTTGTGAATCCTGATCAGCTCTTCGGCATTTACATCCGTATAACGCTGGGTCGTGCTTAAGGATACATGTCCGAGCAGTTCCTGAATTTCCCTCAAATTCGCGCCGTTCTGAAGCAGGTGCGTCGCGAAACTGTGACGCAGGGCATGCGGGGTCGCTGTTTCCGGCAGGCGTAAGGCTCCTCGCAAATCGCGCATGGCTTTCTGGGCAACCCCCTGATGCAGCCGTTTGCCTTTCTCGCCGACAAAGATCGGGCGGTCCGGCGTTTCCGCGAAAGGGCAGGCTTCGCGATAAGCTTTGAGCGTTGTCTCGATGATCGGCAGGACGGGGACCTGGCGTTCCTTGCGGCCTTTACCCATGACGATCAAAAATCCATCGCGCGGCAGGTCAGTGATGTTAAGCCCGAGCGCTTCCTGGATCCGCAGACCGCAGCCGTAGAGAAGGGTAAAGAGTGCTTTATCCCGCAATGATACCCAGTCTTCTCCCTCACCCTCAATCCCTCTCCCCGCAGGGGAGAGGGAAGGGTTTGAAGGTGAGAGCAGGCGCGATATTTGTATCTCTTCCAACGGCCTTGGCAGTTTGCGCGGCAGTTTCGGTGTGCGCACGAGCCTTATCGCGGCATTGTGCAAGATGCCCTGTTTGTCGAGCCAGCTGAGAAAATTTTTAACGCCTGACAATGAGCGCGCGCGCGAGGAATTGGCGAGCCCGTCCATCGCCTTGCGCGACATCCACGAACGAAAATCGGACAGACTGGTGCCCGAGACATGCGAGAGCGAGACTTCACAGGCATGATGATTGGCAAGGAAAGTAATGAACTGGGAGATGTCGGCGTTGTAGGCGCGGAAAGTGTGAGGGGAGACGTTCTTTTCTACTTTAAGCCATGTCTGCCATTTCAAAACGGCATCGGCAAGATCGTCGGTACAGGAATTTATTACAGCATCAGCCATGTTTTGAACTGTCTTTCAACGACGCGCGCAAGAAACAGAACCTGTTCGGTGCCCTGGTTCGGGCTGAACAAATGCGGATCGCGGCTGCCAAAGGCGATGACCGCCGGTGGCGTATGCATCGACACGTCAATGCGCACGAGGGTCTGCGAGCGTACGAGTGTTGCGCCGGAGCCATAGATAGGTTCGATACCGCTGATATCGTCCTGCAGCAGGACAGTCTTGCCGCGCATCCAGTTATCGATGGTGCCTTCGGGGACGATACGGATGCCGCTTGTATGGATATGCGGGATTTCGCGGCCGTCGGCTTCGACGACGAGCGTCGTGATATCGACATCGAGAAGGGCGGTTAAATCAGAGGTAATGATTTCGATAAATTCGTCGAAGCTCGCCGCTTCGAGCAGGCGCAAAACGGCGCGGTGAATGCGCGACTGGTTGTTCATGTTGTTGCGCGCAATCTCGACGACATCCTTGGCCGTCTCGATGGCCTCGCTCTTGTCAGCCTTCAGGCGTTCGATCATATAGGATTGAAAATCTGCGACCTTGCGTCCGTTCTCTTCCTTCGGCGCGACGAGATAATCGATAGCTTCCGGGTTTTTCTTCAGGAAGTCGGGATTGGCCTTGAGCCAGTTTAGTACGTCGTCTGCGGTCATGGTAAGGTTTTGAGGAAGTGGTTCGGACATATCCGATAGTATCACAATTGTGCTAATTCAATCATCTTTTTTTACCACGAAGAACACGAAGTTAAAGATAAGAAACGCGAAGAAAAATTAATATTAAAACTTCGTGTTTCTTCATCTTCTTCGCGTACTTCGTGGTGAACTTTTGAAAGAGAGATCCCCGCTTTCGCGGGGATGACACTAAGATAATAGGAATGGCCTTAAAATTACAGAATGCTCTGGCCTGTTTTCTTCCAGTCATCGACGAAGGCGGCAAGGCCCTTATCAGTGAGCGGGTGATTATAAAGCTGGCGAATGACGGCCGGCGGGCAGGTGGCGACATGCGCACCCATGCGGGCGCTCTCGGTGATGTGGATCGGGTTGCGGATCGAGGCGACCAGAACCTGCGTCGTGAAATATTCGTAGTTGTCGTAGATATCGACAATCTCGGAAATCAGTTCGAGGCCGTTCTGGCCGATATCATCGAGGCGACCGACGAAAGGAGAGATGTAAGTTGCCCCGGCCTTGGCAGCAAGGATCGCCTGCGCCGCCGAGAAGCACAATGTCACGTTGACCATCGTGCCGCGATCGGAAAGTGTCTTGCAGACTTTAAGACCTGCCGGGGTGAGCGGCACCTTGACGCAGATATTCTTGGCGAGCTTGGCGATCTTCTCGCCTTCTTTCATCATCGTCTCGAAATCGGTCGAAGCGACTTCTGCCGAGACCGGGCCTTTGACGATGGAGCAGATTTCTTCAACCAGTGGCAGGAAAGGTTTGCCGGCTTTGGCGATCAGGGAAGGGTTGGTGGTGACACCGTCCAGCAGGCCGGTCGCCTCCAGATCCTTAATGTCCTGAACATCGGCTGTATCAACAAAGAATTTCATCGTTTTTATCCTGCGCATTGCTAAAGGGGATTGTTGTGGGGCATCATGCAATTTCAAGGACAAGAAAGCAAGATGCCCGAAACCGTAAGAACCTGCCAGGTTCTCGTCAGCCAACCGATTGATAAAAATTACGATTATCTCGTGCCTGACGGTATGGATATCGAGCCGGGCGATTATGTTCTGGTGCCTCTCGGTCCCCGTCAGGTCGTCGGGGTTGTATGGGAGGCGGCTTCGGCAATTTCTGAAATCCCGTCTAAAAAGCTGAAATCTATCCTGCATAAATACGACATCCAGCCGATGCCGATCCTTGCGCGTGAATTTATCGACTGGGTCGCGCGGTACAACATGATCGAACGCGGCAGCGTGTTGAAAATGGCCGTGCCGGTGCCGGATGCGCTCGAAGTTCAGAAGGCGATGGTGGCCTATACCCTCGCATCCCCCCACCTTAATCCTCCCCCCTTGGAAGGGGGGAGGAATGGAGGGGGGATATCCCGCCGCAGCGAATTTGGACAAGTGATTGCCGGGCGTGCGATAGAGCTTAGAAAAAATATGACTCCGGCTGAAAGTAAGTTGTGGGTTCAGTTATCAAAGAAGCATCTCGGATTTAAATTTCGCCGGCAGCATCCAATTCCTCCTTATATCGCCGATTTTATATGCCTGGAAAAAGGACTGATTGTTGAAGTTGATGGCGGTCAGCATGGCGAGCAAGTTCAATATGACGACGAGCGTACAAAATTTTTTGAAAGCAAGGGTTATAAGGTTTTAAGGTTCTGGAATGAGGAAGTTCTGAATTCGACGGATCAGGTAATACAAAAAATAGGTGAGGCGCTTGCGTCATCCCCCCTCCAGACCTCCCCCCTTGAAAAGGGGGGAGGATTAAGGTGGGGGGATAAACAGCAACGCGTTGTTGATCTGTTGCGGGATGGTCGTCCGCGCAAATTGTCGGAGATTGCGGAAGCCGCGAATGTTACGAACGCGGTTATCAAGACGATGGAAAAGAATGGTGTTCTCAAAACCGTTGAGATCCATCCGCCTGCGCCGTGCAGGAATCCTGATCACGAACATGGCCAGAAATTCCTGACCGAGAAACAGTTCGAGATCGCAAAGACTTTGATCTCGCGCGTCCAGCATGGCGGGTACGAGGCTTTCCTGCTCGACGGTGTCACCGGATCGGGAAAAACTGAAACCTATTTCGAAGCGGTGTCGGCTGCGCTTAAGCAGGACAAGCAGATCATGATCCTGTTGCCGGAGATCGCGCTGTCGAACGCTTTTATCGACCGTTTCCGCGAGCGTTTCGGCTGTACGCCCGCGCTGTGGCATTCGTCACTTACATCCGCGCAGCGCAGGAATACATGGCGCGGCATCGCGACAGGCGAGACGCGCGTCGTCGTTGGCGCGCGATCGGCGTTGTTCCTGCCATATCCGGATTTGGGATTGATCATCGTCGATGAAGAGCATGACGGCGCGTTCAAGCAGGAAGAAAACGGCATTTACAATGCGCGCGATATGGCGGTGGTGCGCGCGAATCTGGCGCAACTGCCGGTTATTCTCGTCTCGGCGACACCGTCATTGGAGACGATGCAGAATGTCTGGGCCGGGAAATACAAACATCTTGAGATGCCGTCGCGTTACGGCAGCGCGTCGAAACCGGAAATCCATGTCGTCGATTTGAAAAGCGACAAGCCGGAGCGCCAGCATTTTATCTCGCCCGTTTTAAAAGACGCGATCGCGAAGAATATCGAGAAGGGCGAACAGGCGCTGTTATTCCTGAACAGGCGCGGTTATGCGCCGCTGACGCTGTGCCGCACCTGCGGTTACCGTTTCGAATGTCCGCGCTGTACGTCATGGCTCGTCGAGCACAAGAACAAGGGTAAATTGCAATGCCACCATTGCGGATATGATTGCCGCATACCGAATGAATGTCCGTCATGCCATGATACGGGGTCATTAGCCGCCTGCGGTCCCGGTGTCGAACGCATCGCCGAAGAAGTTAAAGAGTATTTCCCTGAAGCGCGGTCGCTTATTCTTGCGAGCGATATCACCGACACACATGACAAGATTACCGAAGCCTTGAATTCCATTCACAATCACGCAGTCGATATCATTATCGGCACGCAGATTATCGCGAAAGGACATCATTTCCCGCGCCTGACAGTCGTCGGGATCGTCGATGCCGATCTCGGCCTGTCGGGTGGCGATTTACGCGCGACTGAAAAATCTTTTCACCTGCTCCATCAGGTGGCGGGCCGGGCAGGGCGTGAAAAACTCAAGGGTGAAGTCTATGTCCAGACATGGAACCCGGAACATCGCGTGATGCAGACGCTCGCCAATGACGACCGTGACGGATTCCTGCGCGTCGAGGCGGAAGAACGCGAACGCGCGCATATGCCTCCCTATACACGTCTTGCCGCGCTGATCCTGGCCGGGGAGAATGAAGGCCTTGTCAGGAAAGTCGCCGAAGACATGGTAAAGCGCGCACCGCGTGTCGAGGGGATCGGCATTTTAGGCCCTGCGCAGGCGCAGATGTACCGTATTCGCGGACGCTATCGCTATCGCATACTTGTACGGGCCGGGAAGAACCTCAATCTGCAGAAATACCTGTCCGACTGGCTCGACCCGATCAAAGTGCCGTCATCGATCCGGCTGGCCGTGGATATTGATCCGCAAAGTTTTCTTTAAAATACAGCGCGACGATTGTCCCTTTTGTCATGCCGATGAAAATCGGCATCCAGATAGAACGAAGCATCTGGATACCGGCGTTCGCCGGTATGACGGCAAGGGGGATGACAGAAGGGGCTTCATATGAGATGCTGGAACCACGATGAACGACACGAAAACAGTCAAATATCTTCCTGCCGATATCACGTCCTACGATCTCGTCAAAACATTCGCCGTCATCACGATGATCGTCGATCATCTGGGATTTTATTTCTTTCCTGAAAATCTGTGGTTTCGTGCCGTTGGCAGGGCCAGCTTTCCGGTATGGTTCTTCCTGATCGGCTATGCGAATTCGCGTGAGGTGCCGCCGAAATTTATCATCGGTGCGTTTCTTCTGCTGCTGTTCGATTATATCACGGGATTAGCGGTATTGCCGCTCAATGTTCTTTTCACCTTGATGGGGATCAGGTTGTCGATCGATTTCCTGATGAAGCCGGTAATGAACGGGCGACTTCCGATCTGGTCGCTCGGCGCGCTCCTGTTGCTGCTCGCAATCCCGACTTACTTCGCGAGCGAGTACGGCACGCAAGGTGTCATCATGGCGATACTCGGTTATTTAATACGCCATCGCGACCGCCTGAAAAATCCGGGCATTATCACGGAATACGCGATATTCGTTGTCATGTCCTATGTCGTGGTCGAGAAATTCATCTTCAATTTCGACTGGTCACAACTGGCGTTTGTGTTGGTATGGAGCGGGGTGACCTGCGCCGCGCTGTGTAAATTCACACCCCGGGCTTTCCCGGCGCTGTCGGCGAGAATGCCGCTTATTATAAAGGCCGGCGTGCAGTTCATGGGGCGCAGGACGCTCGAAATATACGTCGGTCACCTTATTCTCTTTAAGCTGATTGCGGTGTATATTGGCGATGACAGATTTGAATGGTTCAGGCTTGCATGGGTTTAAGATGTTCATACAAAAACGCTACAATATAAGTTCGCTTACTTCTTACGATCTCTTAAAATCGCTGGCGCTGTTCCTGATGGTCATCGACCATGTGGGATATTTCTTCTTTCCCGAAAATGAATGGTTCCGCGTCATAGGTCGGGCAAGCATGCCGATCTGGTTCTTCCTTGTCGGTTACGCAAGGGGCCGCGAAATTCCGCGTATGCTGTGGGTCGGCGCGCTCGCCCTGATCGCATCCAATATCGTACTGGGCGGGGAACTGTTCCCGCTTAATGTGCTGGTATCGATCATGTTCGTCCGGCTGGTTGTCGACAAGGTCAGCTCGATCACCTTCCGCAACTGGGAATTCATGATGTATGGCGGCTTCCTCGTGACGGCGCTGAGTTTCGCGACGATCCCGTTATTCGAATACGGCACGATCGGACTGCTGATCGCTATGTCGGGTTACCTGGCGCGTAATAGCCATGAGATCGATATCAGCGAGCGCACCCAGCGTATCTTCATGGGCTTTACGGTTGCCGTCTATACACTATCCCAGCTCCTGATTTTCAGGCATTTGACCAAGCCGGAAGCCCAGGCGATGACGATCTGCATCGGTCTTGTTTCGATAATTCTATATTATTTCCGTCCCACCGAGGTTCCGGAGGTCGAAAGCAAGCTTCCTCGTTTCGCCGTTTTATTCCTTCAATTTACCGGGCGTTTTACCCTTGAGATCTATGTCATCCACCTGATTCTCTTCAAATTGATCTGTTGTCTTGAAGGCTGGAGAGGGTATGGCTGGTTCAATCTGCACCTGATTGGCTAAGTCCCTGTTATTGGGTAAAAAATCCTTGTTTTTTTATGATCAGAACGCTTGCTTCCTATATAACGGTATGCTACATCGTGCGGCATCCATCAGGGGTTAATGATATTTGACATGAAAGGACAACGACGTGGCCCAATCCTCGTCTGCTGCCCACCAGATTGCAAGCCGGTATGCCGGCGCTTTAATTGATACAGCCCAACAGGCTGGCGCTCTCGATTCCGTTGAAAAAGATATGGCCGAACTTTCCGCCATGCTTGAAGCATCAGCAGATCTTCAAAAGCTTATTTCTTCGCCGACATTCGCGACGACCCAGCAGGAAGAAGCTGTTCTTGCAATCGCGAAAGCCGCATCATTCAGCAAGCTTACACTCAATTTTCTGCAGGTCTTAAGCCATAATCGCCGCCTGCCGGCATTGAAGATCATCCTGTCCGCTTTCCGCGAGGAAACCTCACGCCGCCGTGGCGAAGTGAAAGCGACCGTCCGTTCGGCATTCGCGCTGACACCGGAGCAGGAACGCAGCCTTCAGGACGAGTTGAAAAAATCTCTCGGCTTTAAAGTCCAGCTCGATGCGAGCGTCGATAAATCACTGCTGGGCGGCATGGTTGTCACAGTCGGTTCGAAACAGATCGATGACTCTGTGAAGAGCAAACTCGCAAGCCTGAAAAAAACACTTACATCATCAAATCAAAACACTAAAAATCTGAAAGAGGTCGGTTAATCATGGAAATTCGCGCAGCAGAAATTTCTGAAATCCTTAAAAAGCAAATTGCAGATTTTGGCTCGACAGCTTCTGTCGCTGAAGTCGGCCAGGTTCTCTCCGTCGGTGACGGCGTTGCCCGTATCTACGGCCTCGACCAGTGCCGTGCAGGTGAGATGGTTGAATTCCCGGGCGGCATCAAAGGTATGGCGCTTAACCTCGAAGCCGATAACGTCGGTGTCGTTATTTTCGGTTCCGACCGCGACATCAAGGAAGGCGATATCGTCAAGCGTACAGGTGAGATCGTTCAGGTTCCTGTCGGTAAAGAGCTTCTGGGCCGCGTTGTCGATGCTCTCGGAAACCCGATCGACGGCAAAGGTCCTCTGAAGAACAAAGAATTCCGCCGCGTTGAAGTTAAAGCGCCGGGCATTATTCCGCGTAAATCCGTTCACGAGCCGATGCAGACAGGCCTCAAGGCGCTTGATGCGCTGGTGCCGGTCGGACGCGGCCAACGCGAACTGATCATCGGCGACCGTCAGACAGGTAAGTCTGCCGTTGCGATCGATGCGATCATCAACCAGAAAACAAACAACCAGTCACCGAACGAAAAAGACCGCATGTACTGTGTGTACGTGGCGATCGGTCAAAAACGCTCGACTGTTGTCAAACTCGTCAAGGAACTCGAAGAAGCCGGCGCGATGGAATACTCCGTTATCGTCGCGGCAACGGCTTCCGATCCTGCGCCTATGCAGTTCCTCGCGCCTTACACAGGCTGCGCGATCGGCGAATTCTTCCGCGACAACGGCATGCACGCTCTCGCAGTTTACGACGATTTGTCGAAACAGGCTGTCGCTTACCGCCAGATGTCATTGCTCCTGCGCCGTCCGCCAGGCCGCGAAGCTTATCCTGGAGACGTTTTCTACATTCACTCACGTCTTCTCGAACGCGCCGCGAAACTCAATGAAGAAAACGGTTCAGGCTCACTGACAGCCCTGCCGATCATTGAAACACAGGGCGGTGACGTTTCTGCCTACATCCCGACGAACGTGATCTCGATCACCGACGGTCAGATCTTCTTGGAAACTGGTCTCTTCTATAAAGGTATCCGTCCGGCGATTAACGTCGGTCTCTCGGTATCACGTGTCGGTTCTGCCGCGCAGATCAAGGCGATGAAACAGGTTGCCGGTACGATCAAGCTCGAACTCGCGCAGTACCGTGAAATGGAAGCGTTCGCCCAGTTCGCATCCGACCTCGATGCCTCGACACAAAAACTGCTGGCGCGCGGTGCACGCCTGACGCAACTCCTGAAACAGCCGCAATACTCGCCGCTCGCGATTGAAGAGCAGGTGGCTGTGATTTACGCCGGTACGAACGGTTACCTCGACAGCGTTGCCGTCAATAGCGTCAACGATTATGAGCAGCAGCTGCTGGCCTCGTTACGTTCACAAGGCAAGAGCATCCTCGAAGCGATCAAAACCAAGAAAGCGCTGGATGACGAGATCAAGAAAGAGCTCAACACCTTCCTTGAGCGTTACACAACCGCCTATACAGGAAAAGTAGCAGCCTAATGCCAAGTTTGCGCCAATATCGCGACCGCATCACGTCCGTTAAATCGACACGGAAGATTACGTCTGCCATGAAAATGGTGGCGGCATCGAAGCTGAAACGCGCGCAGGAACATGCGCAAGCGTCCCAGCCTTATGCGCAGGCGATGGCTGAAATGCTGGCACGCGTCGCTGCCAACGTTACAGGCACTAACGGTCCTAAACTTCTGGTCGGCACTGGCGGCGACAAGCGTCACCTGCTGGTCGTGATCACATCAGATCGCGGCCTGGCCGGCGGTTTCAACGGTAACCTGATCCGCTTTGCGCGCCAGGAAGCCCGCAAGCTGATGGCTGAAGGCAAGGAAGTCAAAATCGTGACGGTCGGCCGCAAGGCGCGCGACATCATGAAACGCGACCTCTCGGCCAACATGATCGAAAACATCGTCAATCTGGGCGGCAAGAAACGCCTGAACTTCGCGGATGCGCGCGTGATCTCGGATATCGTGATGCGCGAATTCAACGCGGAAAGATTCGATGTCTGCACACTGATCTACAACCAGTTCGTCAACGTGATGGTGCAAAAACCAAGCGCGCAGCAACTGATCCCGTTCAAGGTCGCAGCCCCTGCGATTTCGAACCAGAACAGCAAGAACGCGCCCGAGCAGGTTAAAGGCCCGGTATCGCCTTACAGCTTCGAGCCGGAAGAAGAGGAAATCCTCAAAAAACTTCTGCCGAAAAACCTGTCCATCCAGATTTTCCGCGCGCTTCTCGACAGCTCGGCTGGCGAACACGCGGCGCGTATGACGGCGATGGATGCTGCGACACGGAATGCGGGCGATATGATCAAGCGTTTGAGCCTTGAATATAACCGTGCCCGTCAGGCATCGATTACGAAAGAACTCATTGAAATTATCTCGGGCGCGGAAGCGGTCTAGAACAAGTTAAAAAAGGAAAGAAAAATGGCACAAGGTAAAATTCTTCAGGTATTGGGCGCGGTTCTCGATATCCAGTTCAACGAGGGCGAAGTTCCTGCGATTTTGAACGCATTGACAACAACTAACGAAGGCAAAGAGCTGGTTCTCGAAGTTGCCCAGCACCTTGGCGAAGGCGTTGTCCGCTGTATCGCGATGGACTCGACAGACGGTCTCGTGCGCGGCACGGCTGTTAACGACACAGGCGCGCCGATCACTGTTCCGGTCGGTCCTGAAGTTCTCGGCCGTATCATCGACGTTATTGGTCAGCCGATCGATCAGCGCGGCGTGGTTACAACCAAGAAAACATATCCGATCCACCGTTCGGCTCCGGAATTCACCGAACAGGCGACTGAAACAGAACAGCTTGTCACAGGTATCAAAGTCGTCGATCTTATGTGCCCATACTCCAAGGGCGGTAAAATCGGCCTCTTCGGCGGTGCGGGTGTCGGTAAAACCGTTACCATTCAGGAACTCATCAACAACATCGCAAAAGGCCACGGTGGTGTGTCTGTTTTCGCAGGTGTCGGCGAGCGTACACGTGAAGGAAACGATCTGTACCACGAAATGATCGAAGCGGGCGTTATCAAGCTCGAAGGCGAATCCAAAGTGGCGCTTGTCTACGGACAAATGAACGAACCACCGGGCGCACGTGCACGTGTTGCCCTGACCGGTCTGACAATGGCCGAATATTTCCGCGACGAAGAAGGCCAGGACGTTCTGTTCTTCATGGATAACGTGTTCCGTTTCACACAGGCCGGCGCTGAAGTGTCCGCGCTTCTTGGCCGTATTCCATCTGCGGTGGTGCCGCCGTGCTGGCTGAAGGCCGGAGCGACGACGGCTG
>JBEHYB010000002.1:0-57464 GCA_048498395.1 Pseudomonadota bacterium | reverse complement strand
TCGATGGTTTTTTTCTGGTCCGGCTGGATTTCAGCCGCGTCCTGAACGAAGGCAAGGCTGATCAGCTGGGGTTTGAAGATTTTAGATGAATCCGCCTTGGGGGCAGGCGGAGTTGGGGCCGCTGCGGCTGGATTGATGATCGATTTTAGATCCGGCTTGACCAGACGGTCCTGCAATGCCTTGTCGATGATCTGTTCGTTCTTCGTCGGGGCTACTTCGGGCGGAATTGGTTCCAGTACAGGTAGAGGCGATTTCAGTTCAGTGGTTTTTTCAACCGAACTGGAATTCACGACCGGCATATTTTTCTTGCCGTCCGGATGGTAAGGCTTTGGCTCTATCTTTGGTGCAACTTTTGTTGTGCCGGGAACCGGGAGATCGGTCACTGGCGGTGCTGCCGGCGCGGGAGCCGGAGCAGGTGCCGCCGCTTTTGTTTCAGGGATCGGCAGTTTCGGTGCAGGTTTGACGATATCCGTTTTGGTTTCAGGTTTTGGAGCGGGCTTCGCGGCTACGGGCGCAATTGTTTTTGTCGGTTCGGAAATTTTCTCGACTTTTTTCTCGACTTTTTTCTCGGCAGGTTTTGCTTCCGGGGGTTTCGGCGCGGCAGCTTTCACAGGCTCTTTCTTCGCTTCAATTTTTTTAGGCGGCGCGGCTTTTTTAACTTCAGCTTTTTTCTCAACCGGCTTTGGCGCAGGTTTTACAACAGGTGCCGCTTTTACTTTAGGCGAAGGCGGAACGCTGCCCGGAAGCGGCAGGCCCTGTTCGACAGGTGCTGCTGGAACAGCCATCGGGTTTGCTTCCGGTGCTGCGTTATTTCCTGTCACCGCGTGATTGAGAAGGTCTTCAGCGCTCAGTGGCATCGCCTGTTTTTGTGTGGGGGCCGGTTGCATGACAGGAGCCGGAGCCGGAGCAGGCGCGACTACGACAGGTGCCGGAGTTGAAATTGCAGCAGGCGCAGTCTGTTGCGGGGCCTCCGCGGGCGCGGATGGCGCTGTCAAAACCGGCTGACTCACGGAGCTGCCGAACATTTTCGGCGGCTGGTAGCCGGTTAAATCATCCGCTGCGAACGCAGGCAGGCTTACCGATGAAAGCAGGAAAACAAATGAGAAAAGAAAGCCAAATTTAACAGAGTTCATAACGATCCCGAATATTTAAGGCTTCAGCATGTCCTTCAATGCATTATGCAGTGACATATTGCTGGCCAGCAGAATGTCAGCATAAACAGGATTTGCATTGCCTTTCAAGCTGGCAGTTGCGCCTCCGGCTTCACGGACGATCAAAGTCCCGGCTGCGCAGTCCCACGGAGCCAGGTTATTTTCCCAAAACCCTTCGTAACGGCCCGCCGCAACATAGGCGAGATCGAGGGCTGCGGATCCGGAACGGCGGAAGCCTGCCGTGCTATTTATGACTTTTGCGATGCCTTTCAAGAGAGAGGCTTTGGTGGGCTGATCGCGGCGAACGCAATCCCCGCCGCAGATAACGGAAGACGAAAGATCTGTTCTTGAGGAAACGCGAAGTCGGCGTTTGCCGGTGAAAGCACCCGAACCCTTTTCGGCGTGGAAAACTTCGTTCTTGACCGGGTCCATGATAAGTCCGGCGATGATTTCGCCTTGTTTCTCAAGACCGATCGAAATGCACCAGTGAGGAATTCCGTGCAGGAAATTTGTCGTGCCGTCGAGTGGGTCGATAATGAAACGATGCTCGCCATCAGTCCCTTTATGCTCGCCGCTTTCTTCCATCAGGAAGCCAAATCCGGCGCGCGCAGATGAAAGTTCATCATAGATAATCTGCTCGGCACGTTTATCTGCAGCCGAGACGAAATCGCCCGGGCCTTTGCGCGATACCTGCAGGTTTTCAACTTCACCGAAGTCGCGGTTCAGGGAACGCGCAGCTTTCTCAGCGGCGCGCAGCATCACATTCAGGTTTGGGGATAAATTGCTCATTAGTCCTTCGCGCGTTCTACATATGTCGCGTCTTCAGTGCGTACGACGATGCGCGTGCCTGATTCAACATGTGGCGGGACCATGACGCGCAGGCCGTTATCGAGTTTCGCTGGTTTGTAGGAAGAAGAGGCAGTCTGGCCTTTGACGACAGGGTCGGCTTCGACGATCGTACAGATGACGCTGTCGGGCAGCGTTACGTTCAGAGGCGTGCCTTCATGCGTTTCGATCGTGACGACCATGCCTTCCTGCAGGAATTCAGTGCCGGGCGAACCGATGACATCGGCGGGAACATTGATCTGTTCGAAACTGGTCTGATGCATGAAAGTGTAGTTTTCACCATCGTTGAACAGATACTGATATTCTTCCTGTTCGAGACGGACTTTTTCAACGACTTCCTGGGTGCGGAAACGGATATTGTCTTTCGTGCCGCTCATCATCTCGCGGAGTTCGACGTGAATGACGGACGCGCCTTTGCCCGGCTGCATGATTTCAGAGTGCTGGACAACCCAGAGTTTGCCATTCTGTTCGATCACGTGTCCTTTACGGAGAGTGATGGCGTTGACTTTCATATTATGGAATTCCTGAAATTAGAAGATTAAGTACGGGGCTTTCTTAGTACGCCTTGGCCCAGTCTTTCAAGCCGTTTTTTAATATCCTCATCGTCGATATGGTCCAAAGTCGCCTTCAAATTATTAAGGTCTTCCTCGGTGGGCAGGCGTGGCGGCGGGGCTTTTTTCGCGTTTTTGCGCGGGGTAAAGGGGATGTGGACGAATTTGATGCCGGTCACCCATTTATCGCCGAAAAGCTGGTTGATCCGCTCAAGGATGAGGTCTTTCTGGTAATGGAGCACGGTGGCGTCTGCACTGGATACGGCGATATCGAGCGTGGCCTGCGGCGTTTCATTGGCGGCCTTGGGCTTGCGGTAGTGGAGTTTGACCGGCTGGCTTTTATCCGCCATCTCTTCGCCGACCACGTCTTCCCACTGGCTTAAAATGCGTCCCAATGAGACGAATTTACGGCTGAAAGTCTCTTTCGTGAGCTTCGCGATAGAATCAGAGATTGGTTTCAGGTCGTACATGGTTTAACTTTTAGCTGAATTCATGTTCAAAAGTCACGATTTTCAAAAAAACCTTCTAAAATGGTACGATAAGCACCGGCGCGAACTTCCATGGCGCGCCCGGAGAGATTCGAACGCCGATCCGTATCATGTCTGGCTTTCGGAAATCATGCTCCAGCAGACAACTGTGCCGACAGTTATTCCGTATTTTGAAAAATTCCTGAAGCTCTGGCCGAATTTGAAAAAATTTGCCGCCGCTCCCCAGGATAAAGTGCTGAAGGAATGGGCGGGACTTGGCTATTACGCCCGTGCGCGCAACCTGCATAAATGCGCGCAGGTGCTGGTTGCGACACATAAGGGTATCTTCCCCGACAGTGAGGAGGAGCTTCTGGCACTGCCGGGAATTGGCCCTTATACAAGTGCCGCTATCTCAGCCATCGCTTTTGACCGTCATGCTGTGGTGATTGACGGCAATGTCGAGCGTGTGACGGCACGCGTCTTCGCCATTGAAACGCCGCTGCGAGAGTCAAAGCCTGTCCTTAAGCAAAAGGCCGCGCTTCTGTACAAGGATGTTTCACGTCCGGGAGATTTTGCGCAGAGTCTGATGGATCTCGGCTCGGCGGTCTGTGTGCCGCAAAATCCTAAATGCGGGGTTTGTCCGGTGTCAGAATTTTGTCAGGCACGGAAGAAAAACATTCAAAACCTGCTGCCAGCAAAGGCGGTCAAGATTGCATTACCAAAGAGAACAGGGCGGGTCTATTGGCTGGAAACGGCAAAAGGCGAGGTTTTTCTTGAGAGACGTGATGAAAAACGGATGCTGGGCGGTATGATGGGGCTTCCCACCACCGACTGGGACGGCAAAACTTCGACACCGCTTCCCAAATCACTGGAAAAAAGGCTAAAATATGTGGGCGATATCTATCACAGCTTTACTCATTTTGATCTGAAGCTCGAGATATGGCAGGGACGAATTAAGAAGGATGAGGTTAAGGGCGGACTATTTTTCAAACTATCCGAAATAAAGGAAGCCGGGCTACCAACTGTATTTCAAAAAGTTACGAAAGTGATGCTGCATCATGATAAATAAATTTTTTAAATTTGTGTTTGTTCTTTTCGTTTTTTCTTTCTTTATGGCATCTGTACAATCAAGGGCGGAGTTTGAAGCGCAGCCGCTTTATGTTCCGACAAAACTCTCGGACCTCGCCAAAGGCTATTGGGCTTTCGGTAAGCTTGATACCAAGAATGATGCACTGATCGATCAGTATCTTATGATCACAGAATGTTCTCTTTACGCCCAGTTTTACAAGGATGATTTCGAGTGGAGCAAGATCCGTGAGGCGACGCGGAAATATGTTGAAGATAACAAGGCTAATTTCCCAAGACGCTTTGAATTCGTTCAGCCAATCGCGCTCGACCGCTATGATTTCAATCTGGGTGGCTTTGCCTTATTAAAACAGTACCAGATTGTCGGGTTGTCCAAGCTTGTCATCTCGGGAAACAGCCAGGATGAATATCCCTGCATTAAATCGGATAAATATAATCCTCAGCAATTCCCGATGAATGCGATTTTAAATATGGAGCGCCCGTTAAGTTATACTTTCGTGAAGGCTGACAAGGCGCTTGCGGAAGAATATCTGAAATATATAACCGACAATAAAATTCGCACTGAATATGGTCGTCCTGCCTATATACGTTATCGCTTTAAGGTTGAGCAGAGTATCGGCACGTCGATACTGGATCAGTCGGTTTTATCAAATTTCTACGGTTCGCTGGAATCGATCGCCATCTTCGGCGACAAGGAAATGCTGATCAAACTCGACGAGCAGAAATTCTAGAAGCGTTCGACCTGTAGCGGCCCGCTGCTTTGCGTCGTCGGCATGACTTCGATCCGGTTGATATTCATATGCGGAGGCAGGGTCGCCGACCAGAAAACGGTCTCCGCAATGTCTTCAGCCGTTAACGGATTGGTGTTTGCGTATACCGCGTCGGCTTTCGCCTGATCGCCTTTAAAACGCGCCAGTGAGAATTGCGTCTTCACCATGCCGGGCTCGATATTCGTGACGCGGATATTGGTGCCCTGCAGGTCGCTGCGCAGAGTCTGCGAGAAATGCGCGACGAAGGCCTTGCTTGCGCAATAGACATTGCCGAACGGATAGGAATAACTCCCGGCGATCGAGCCGATATTGATGATATGGCCGCGCTTGCTTGCCACCATTGCGGGCAACACAAGATGCGTCATGCGCATCAGGCCGGAGACATTCATCGCGACCATTTCGTCCCAGTCGTCAAGCGAGGCTTCATAGGCTTTATCCATGCCCAGGGCTCCGCCGGCATTGTTGACGAGCAGGTCGATGTTTTTAAAGTCGGCGGGAATTTCGTTGAATGATTTTTCCATTGCCATGCGATCGGTAATGTCAAAAAGCATTGTGTGCACTGGCACTGAAAATTCCTTTTTTAGCTCGGCGAGTTTTTCTGCCGAGCGGCCATGCAGGATCAGGGAGGAACCGATGGCAGCGAAGCGCCGGGCGAAGGCCTTGCCGAAATCGCCGGTTGCGCCTGTGATCAATACTGTTTTCGGCTGGTATGTCATTTTGAGTCCTTATTTAGTCCTGATGATCTCAGTCCCGACGATGCCTTCCGCGAAGATGTCGAGTTTTTCGACGCGTACCTTGACGCTTTCGATCCGTTCGTAAGCCAGGCAGAAATTCGCGAGATGCTCGGCGAATTTTTCCGCGAGTGAGAACTGGATATTCGAGATACGGATAATTTCTTCCATGACCGGCGCGTAAGATACGGTGCTCGTGATGTTATCGGTGTCGATACGATAGTCGGATAATGTCGCTTCGACATTGACGGTAACGCGCTGCTTGATGCCGATCTCCTGCGGATAAAAACCGAGAAGCGCGTCGATATTTACGTCGCGTACGATAATTTTTGTCTGATTTTTTGTCATTATGCCCTCATGCATATCGCGGTTTTTCCGTGATATGCATGAATTACCCGAACAGGCGGTGTCATGACAAGGTTATAATGGTTATTGCAGCGTATTTGCGCCGCCTGTGCCCATTTCATCGCGAATACGCTGGCGCAGCCGGTCGATCGGGAAAGATTTGCTGCCTTCCTTGTAATGCCAGTAGGTCCAGCCATTGCAGCTCGGTGCATCCTGGAGCGCTGCGCCGACTTTGTGAATCGAGCCGCGATATTTATTGAGCCCTTTACCGGAGATCAGTGATCCGTCCGCGCCGACTTTGGCTTCGAATTTATTCGCGCTATCTGTGATGACGGCACCCGGCTTGATGAGGCCGCGCTCGACGAGCCAGCCGAACGGCACACGTTTTTCGTCGCGTTTGCCGGGGCGGTGCAGGATATCGTCATCGCTGATTGCTTCAATGGCGTTGATACGTTTTGTCGCCGCCTTGATGTAATCTGTTTCGCGATCGATGCCGATCCAGTCGCGGCCAAGTTTCTTGGCGACTGCGCCGGTCGTGCCGGAGCCGAAGAACGGATCGAGGATCGTATTGCCGGGCACTGATGACGCGCTGATAACGCGGTAGAGAAGGGCTTCCGGCTTTTGCGTGGTATGCACTTTCTCGCCGCCATTGTCTTTCAGGCGTTCGCCGCCCGAGCAGATCGGAATGCTCCAGTCGGAACGCATCTGCAGGTCTTCGTTAAGTGATTTCATCGTGTCGTAGTTAAAGCAGTATTTGCTTTTCTCTGATTTTGCGACCCAGAGCATCGTCTCGTGCGCGTTTGTGAATCTGCGGCCACGGAAATTCGGCATCGGATTGGTTTTATTCCAGACGATGTCATTTAAAATCCAGAAACCGAGATCCTGCAGGATCGCACCGACGCGGTAGATATTGTGATAGGAGCCGATGACCCACATAGTGCCGTCATCGGTCAGAAGATCGCGCGCGGCAGAGAGCCAGTCGCGGGTGAATTTATCGTATTCGGCATAGGAGCCGAACTGGTCCCAATGGTCGTCGCAGGCATCGACTTTCGTGTTGTTGGGGCGGTGAAGGTCGCCCTTGAGCTGCAAATTATAAGGGGGATCGGCAAAGATCATATCCACGGAGCCTTTGGGCATCGAACGCATGATTTCAACGCAATCGCCTTGAAAAATATGGTTTTTCTTGAATTCTGTGGATTTCTTTTGATTCTTTGTTTTTTGACTCGACATTTATTATATCCCCTGAGTTTGGATACGAATCATGATTCATCAGGGACTCGCCGTCAAGAAAAAAATCATCGATTCAAATATGGGAATCAATTGGTTATTACGGAATCTTAAAGTGAATTTTAATTAGGGTTTAGGGCGCTCTATTGCATTTTTCCAATATAGGGTGTCTCTTATGAAAAAATTGAGTAGTTCAATGCCATCCATTGATAAAAGAATCTCGATCCATCTGGGACTCAACGCCAAGCAGGTTTCCGACCTGTTTTCCATCTGGCTGCGCATCAATACAATCATGACATCGGGAAATGCTGAAGCTGAAGCCGGAAGGATTGAGCTGATGCAAGGCGGGTACAATGCGCACAAGCATGTGCAGTTCGAATTGCTTGTGAAAGGGCGGGAGCTTATTCCGCGTGAAGAGTTTAAAGAGATCCTCGAAATTTTCCGGACATTTTATGAAGCGCGTGTCAGAAATTATAACGATCTGTTGAGTGGCGAGAACAGGGATCAGGCGTATTTCAAGCGCAAGGTCACGCCTTTGAAGCCCGGCGGTAAAATCGAGAACGGGGATATGAAGCGCATATTCCATCAAAGCTCGCGCGCCGTGGCGAATTATCATCAGGCCATCAAGGAAAATGCGCTGCACTTACGTCAGGTCGAGAATGTGATGCGCTTTCGCGACGAGTGCCAGATTATCCCGTTCCGCGTCCCGGATATCGAACACCGGATTTAAGCCGCGCGAAGAGCCTTGATCGGGGCGAAATCACGGTGATGCGGGCAGGGGCCATGCTCACGCAGGGCTTTCATATGTTGTGCCGTTCCATAGCCGGCGTTCTTGCTCCATCCATAATGTGGGAATTCAAGATGAAGTTCATTCATCAAGTGGTCACGCGTGACCTTGGCAAGGATGGAAGCCGCGGCGATGGAGATCGAAACTGAATCTCCTTTGACGACAGTCTTCACTGGATAAGGGAATTGCGGTTTATAATTTCCGTCTATCAAAACGAGATCGGGATTGAGGCTGAACGTGGCGCACATATTCTCCGTCGCCCGCTTCATGGCCAGAATGGTCGCTTGAAGGATATTGAGGCTGTCGATTTCCTCAACTGTTGCGCAAGCGATTCCAAAATATGCGTGTTCTTTGATGGTCGTGAAATAATCTTCACGCTGTTTCAGTGAAATCGCCTTGCTGTCATTCACTCTCTTCCAGATCTCATCGCCGCGATTTTCATGCGGGACGAACACGCAGGCTGCTGTCACCGGGCCGGCGAGCGGGCCGCGTCCTGCTTCATCAACGCCGCAGATAATACCGCTTTCCTCTCGCGAGAAATCCGGTGTTGTTTTAACCTTTGAGGGTTTTGTCGGCGATTTCGAAGGCATTCGAAGACAGTCCCTTGGTTGCGACGATGGTTTCCAGGATTTTTTTCAATTTCTCCTGGCGGTCCGGCGTATAGCGTTTCCACTCGCGTACGGAAGTCAAAAGCCTTGAAGCGATCTGCGGATTGATCGGGTCGATTTCGAGGACGGCCCTGGCCAGCAAATCGTAACCGGAGCCATCGCGTGCATGGAATTTCACCGGATTGAGAACCGAGAAAGCCGAATAGAGCGAACGGACGCGGTTTGGATTGCGGATATTGAAATCCGGATGCCGCGCCAGCGCCTGCACGTCCTGTAATGTCGTCGCGCGCACCGCGCTTGCCTGGATATTGAACCATTTGTCGATGACCAGCGGATAGTCTTTGAATTTATCGTGGAAATGCGCGAGCGCCGCATCGCGCTCGGCAGAATCCGTATCGATCAAGCAGGACAAGGCCGTCATGCGGTCCGTCATGTTGTTCGTTTGATCATAGAGATCCTTGGCAAGCCTGATCGCCTGTTTGTCCTGCGCCGACGATAGATATTTCAGGACGACGCGTTTGAGCGCGCGGTGTCCCATCGATGCCGGGTCGATGGCATAAGCGGCCGACGTGTTGACAATATTGTAAACCGCCTGAAGCTTGTCGCGGCAATTGTTCAATATCTCGTTGTTCAGTTGTGTCAGAACCTCATGGATCGCATCCGGGTCGATGACTTCGCATTCCTGCGAGATCGTGCTGACATCGGGCAGGGATAGCATGCGTGCGAGAAGAGCTTTATCCTGCTTCGCATCCTGACACTGGTCGAGCAGCGATGAAATTGTCTGGATGAAGGACGACGTGCTGGTCTTCCTGTCTTTCATGAGATTCAGAATCAGGCGCATGGCGATGATCTGCCCGGATTCCCAGCGGTTGAAGCCGTCCGTGTCATGCACCATCAGGAAACGGTATTCATCGTCCGTCAGGTTGGTTGTCAGCCTGACAGGAGCCGAGAAATTGCGAAGGATCGACGGCACGGGTTTCGAGGCAAGACCCGTAAATTTGAATTCCTGTTTGCCTTCGGTCAGTTCGAGAACTTTCGATGGCTGGATCTCATCGCCGTTTGCGGAGATCAGCCCGATGGTGATCGGCATATGCATCGGTTTTTTATCCGGCTGACCGGGCGTTGGCGGGACTTTCTGTTCGAGGCTCAACGTATAGGTCTGTGCTTTCTCGTCATAAGCGCCAGATGCCTTGATTTCCGGCGTGCCGGCCTGGGAGTACCAGAGCTTGAAATGTGACAGGTCGCGGCCCGAGGCTTCCTGCATACAGGCAAGGAAATCATCGCAGGTGACGGCCTGACCGTCGAAACGGTTGAAATACAAATCCGTCCCGGCGCGGAATTTATCCGGTCCCATCAGGGTTTTTTGCATGCGAATGACTTCGCCGCCTTTTTCATAGACGGTCGTCGTGTAGAAATTATTGATCTGGATATAATTATCCGGGCGGATGGGATGTGCGAGCGGGCCGGCATCTTCCGGGAACTGGCGTGAACGCAAAAGCACAATATCATCGATGCGTTTGACGGAGCGGCTGTTCATGTCGGAAGAGAATTCATGTTCACGGAATACGGTGAAGCCTTCCTTGAGCGAAAGCTGGAACCAGTCACGGCAGGTAACGCGGTTTCCCGACCAGTTGTGGAAATATTCATGGGCAATAACCGCTTCGACACGAATAAAATCGTTATCGGTGGCCGTTTCCGCTTCAGCCAGAACTAATGCGGTATTGAAAATATTGAGAGATGTATTTTCCATCGCGCCCATGTTGAAATCGGAGACGGCCACGATATTAAAGCGGTCGAGCTGGTATTCACGGCCAAAGACTTCCTCGTCCCATTTCATCGATTTGATCAGGGATGTCATGGCATGCGGACATTGCGACTGGTCGCCATCGCGGACATAAATGCGCAGATCGACCTTGCGGCCCGTTATCGTTGTAAAACTGTCCTGAATATATTCAAGATCGCCGGCCACGAGCGCGAAGAGATAGCACGGCTTTGGAAACGGGTCGTTCCAGACAGTAAAATGGCGATTGCCGCCGAGATCGCCTTCTTCGATGAGGTTCCCATTCGATAGCAGAACCGGCATCGATTTGTCGGCCTCGATCCGTGTCGTGAAGACAGTCATCACATCCGGGCGGTCCTGGAAATAGGTGATTTTGCGGAAACCTTCAGCTTCACACTGTGTGCAATAAGTGCCATCCGATTTATAAAGCCCGTCGAGAGACGTGTTGTTCGCCGGGTCGATGTGGGTCGTGATTTCCAGCATAAAATCATCGCCGGGATTGGGCAATGTCAGGAAGTGCTCATCGAGCTTGTAGTCCGATGCAGACAGAGTCTTTCCGTTGAGGTTAATAGATTTTAAAATCATTTCTTCGCCATTCAGGACGAGATCGTTATTGCCGATATGATTTTTTTTGTAATGTGTCTTCGATACGACCTCGGTATGAGGGTCCATAAGACGGAAAGTGAGATGAATGCTCTCGACTTTGTAGTCTGGAGCTTTGTAGTCTTTCAGATAAGTCGTTTTCGGTGCTGTATCGGTGCGCATGAATTTTTTCCTTGTCATCCCGAGCGAAGCCGAGGGATCTCATCTATGTTTCTCTTAATTATTAAACTTTTCGCTCAAATCTTTCCAGCCTGGATTCAGGATATTGACCAGATAGTCTTTTTTATCCCGCCGCCAGTTTTTAATTTGTTTTTCGCGAGCCAATGCAGGGCCGGGCTCATCATATGCTTCATAATAGACAAGTTTATGTGTTTTATATTTTTGAGTGAATCCTCTAATTTCTCCTGACACATGCTCATAATGTCTTCTGGCAAGATTATTTGTCATGCCTACATACATCACGTTGTGAAAATCATTAGTTAGGAAATAAAGATAGTAAGGCAAGGTGAGATCCCTCGGCTGCGCTCGGGATGACTTCTTATTCTAACAAAGCCAGATCATCTCGATGGATAAATTCGTCGTGGCCAGTATAGCCGAGAATTTCAGGGATTTCTGAGCTTTTTTTGCCCTGGATCAAAAGGGTTTCGTCTGAATCGTATTTGACCAGTCCTATGGCAATTTCATTAAGCTGCAGGTCAAAAATCTGTACGGCATCACCCGATTCAAAAACGCCGTCTGCCTGCCTGACACCGGCGGGCAATAGGCTTTTACCATTGCGAAGCGCATTGACTGCGCCGTCATCGATCATCACGCGACCCTTGGTTTTCACATGCGCCTGAATCCAGCGTTTGCGCGCGGAAGATGGATTGCCCTTCGCTAAAAGAACGGTTGATTTTACTTTATCATCCAGCAACGGGCGGATCGGATTGTTTTCCGTGCCTTTGGCGATAATGACATTCGTTCCGGCATTAACGGCGATACGTGCGGATTCAATTTTGCTTTTCATGCCGCCGGTGCTTAAGCCCGCGAGTGCGTCTTTTGCCAAAGCTATCGTTTCGGTTGTTAGAGATTCTACGAGTGGGATATGTTTGGCTTCCGGATTAATACGTGGGTCGTCCGTGTAAAGCCCATCTGTCGTCGAGAGAATAAGCAGCGTATCGGCGGCGATCATCTGGGCCACGCGGGCGGCGAGTTTATCGTTGTCGCCGAAGCGGATCTCTTCCGTGGCAGTGGTGTCGTTCTCATTGATGATCGGGATAATGCCAGCCTTTAGCAACTCATTCATCGCGGCGCGCGCATTCAAATGCGTTTTGCGATTTTCCGTGTCGGCAGGGCTTAGAAGAATTTGTGCGACATTCACGCCGCGTGCCTTGAATACGTCCTGATAAATCTGGCACAGGCGAATTTGGCCGACAGCTGCGGCGGCCTGTTTCTTTTCGAGTTCTATTGATTTGGATGGTGTTGTAAAGCCGAGTCCCATGCTTTCGCGCCCCAAAGCGATCGCGCCGGAGCTGACGAGTGAAACTTCTATATTCTTTGATTTGAGAAAAACAATGTCATCAGCCAGAGCATTGAGCCAATCCAGTTGAGGCTGCCCGTTCGTCCCGTCAACGACGAGAGCGGAACCGATCTTAATGATCAGTCGTTTCGAATTGCTCAGGAGGTTTGATGCTTTCATATTCTTCCGCTTTTGCCGCGTTGATAATCTCAACCAGTTTGAAAAGAACCGGGCGAACGCCTTCGCCTGAAACGCCCGAGATCAGATAGGGTTTGATACCCAGCTCTTCTTCGAACAGCTCAATGATAGCCGCCGATTCTTCTTCATCGACTGTATCAGATTTATTGAGGGCGATAATCTCCGGTTTTTCATCGAGACCCGCGCCATAAGCCTCGAGTTCGCCACGGATCGTATGATAATCGGCGAGCGGGTCGGGCTGGTTGATGTCGATGACGTGGAGGAGTACACGCGTACGCTCGACATGGCCGAGGAACCGGTCGCCAAGTCCCAAACCTTCCGATGCGCCTTCGATAAGGCCCGGAATGTCGGCGAGAACAAAATCGTATTTGTCGACTTTGACGACACCGAGATTTGGGTGAAGCGTGGTGAAAGGGTAATTTGCGATTTTCGGTTTCGCGGCGGATGAGGCGGCGAGGAAAGTTGATTTTCCGGCATTGGGAAGCCCGACAATCCCGGCATCGGCAATCAGCTTGAGGCGCAACCAGACATCCATCTCCTGGCCGGGCCAGCCGGGCGAGAATTTTTTCGGTGCCTGATTGACCGAGGTTTTGTAATGGGTATTGCCGAAACCGCCGTCGCCGCCCTTGAGGATTTTGCGCTTCTCTCCAGGTGTCAGCATTTCAAAGAGAATTGTTTCTTTGTCATCGGCCAGGACTTCCGTGCCGACCGGCACGCGCACGATAATGTCTTTGCCGTCCGCGCCGGTACGTTCGCGGCCTGCGCCGTGATGGCCTTTTTCGGCTTTGAAATGCTGGGTATAACGGAAATCAATCAGCGTATTGAGCTCGGCGACACATTCGAAGTAAAGGTCGCCGCCTTTGCCGCCATTGCCGCCGTCGGGGCCGCCATATTCGATATATTTCTCACGGCGAAAGCTGACGCAGCCGGCACCGCCGTCTCCGCTTTTGATAAAGATTTTTGCTTCGTCGAGAAATTTCATTTTAAGCTTCCAACAAAAAACCCGGCTTTCGCCGGGCTTTAAGAATTCTGGTCAATCCTTACTCGGCTGCCTGAGCTTGTCCGTCATTCGCCGGATCGATGGAGACAACAGGTCTGCCGCCTTCCTGACGCGTGAAGAGGACTTTGCCGTCGATCAGGGCGAAGATCGTGTGATCTTTGCCAAGGCCAACGTTTTTGCCTGGTTTGAATTTTGTGCCACGTTGACGGACGATGATGTTACCGGCAAGAACTTCTTCTCCGCCGAAACGTTTTACGCCAAGTCGTTGTGCATTTGAGTCGCGGCCGTTACGGGAACTACCACCTGCTTTTTTATGTGCCATCTGAGGAGTCTCCCTTAAGCCGCTTTGATATCGATGATTTTGATTGTCGTGTAAGACTGGCGATGGCCGTTCTTACGACGTGAATTCTGACGACGACGCTTTTTGAAAACGAGTATTTTTTCACCGCGTGTGTGCTCGACGATTTCAGCTGTGATGGTAGAGCCACCAGCCGTTGCTTTATCGCCATCGAAAGTGAACAGGGATTTGCCCAGATCGACTTTATCGCCTGGATTGCCTTCCAGTTTTTCAACTGTAAGACGCAGGTCTTTTTGGACTTTATACTGTTTTCCGCCAGTTTTTATTACAGCATACATAGCTAAACCTTTGATTCTGTTGATCATTTCTCTCTTTTTACAGATGAGAGACTTTTTCTGTTTAGGAAGCGGTTTTATAAACAATTTAACCCTTTCCTGTCAAGGTAAACAAAATAGTCCTTAAGTATTTGAAATGTCTGTCTCTTTAGATAAAGATCTCATCGTTCCTGTCGATATGCGGAAGAAGCAGCTTCCTGCAGTCACTATATATGGGGATTCCCGGGCGAACGACCTGGCGAAGAGCCTGTGGTCTTTCGTGGCGGGACAGGATGTACGATTTCTGACACCCGAGAGCGAAGAGGAGTTGCTGGCCGAAGCCGTCAATTCCGCCATGATATTCATCAATGTCCCGGATATCGACGACCGGAAAATCGGTTTGGCCAAGACCTTAAGTTCGATGCCGGATGTAGTCGCAGATGTAATCGCTATCACGTCGGAACAGGATATTCGCCTGAGGCTCCAGATCATGTCCCAGGAATTCGACGGGATATATAATCGTGAAATTCTCGACTTGCCGGAATTCCAGAATGTATTCCGTTATAAGCTGACCAAAGGTATACGCCGTTTGGGCGCACGGCTTCAGGAAGACGAATATAAAACCTTCCAGGGATTTTTGTCGGCGAGCGCGGATGCCTTTATCGTCTTTGACAAACATAAACGAATTTTCTTCGTGAGTGATCATTATTTAAGCGTCTATCCGAAGAGCGCGGCTTTCTTTATTCGTGGCATGCCGGTCCAGCGCGCTTTCGAGGCGGTTGCCAAGGAAATGGGAATTCCCGTAGCGGATGAGCGATATCAGATCATCAAGGATTTCTGGGTCGGCCAAAAAGGCCAGCACGAATTTACACTTGATAACGGTAAGGTTCTGCGGATGACCGCAACTTCGCTGCCTGAAGGTCAGGGTACAATCATTTCAACGACCGATATTACCGAACTGACAATGCAGAAACACGAGCTCGTCAAAAAAGGCAAGGAGATCGAGGAAATTCTGGTCAAGGAGCAGGAAGCCAGCAATCTCCAGAAACAATTTATTAGCATGGTCAGCCATGAATTCAGGACGCCGCTGACGATTGTCGACGGCAATGCGCAGATTTTGCAGCGTCGTCTCCAGCAAATGCCGAAGGAAGAAACGGATCGCCGCCTGCATACGATCCGTTCGGCCGTCTCGCGGCTCGTCAATATGATGGAGGCTGTGCTGTCATCCAATATGCTGAGGACCGGCAAGCTCGACCTGAATTACGAGGAATTCGATCTTCGTGAAGTCGCGCATATGCTGTGCGACGAACAAAAAGGCCTGGCGCGCGATCATAGCATTGTATGCGATACTGATCGCCTGCCGGAAACGGTCTATCTGGATAAGAAGATCATCACGCTGGTGCTGACCAATCTTTTATCCAACGCGGTCAAGTTCACGCCGAACGATCCGGATATCAGGGTCGAAGGTCATACCGAGCAGGGGCATGTCGTCATCAGGGTTTCGGATAACGGGGTGGGCATACCGGAAAACGAGTTGAACCAGGTATTTGACAGATTCTTCCGTGCGACGACTTCCGGCGGAATTGCCGGCTCGGGGGTGGGTCTGTCGCTGGTTCGCGAACTCGTCCATCTGCACAAAGGCTTTGTCAAAGTGGACAGCACCATAGGCAAAGGCACGATTTTTGAGATAAGATTACCAATTATTAAAGAAGAGGTTGATTCCCATGCCTAAGACCATACTGGTCATCGAAGACGAAAAAGAATTATGCGACATCCTGCAGGATGAGTTGACCGCGCAGGGTTACAAAGTGTCCGTTGCGCTCAACGGCCAGCAGGGGCTGGACAAGCTTCAGGATGTAGAGCCGGATCTGATCATCTGCGACCGCTCGATGCCCGTTATGACAGGCTATCAGTTGCTTGAGAGAATTCGCGGCGCGTATCCGCAATACAAGAACCTGCCGTTCATTTTCCTGACGGCGCTGTCGGATCCTCGTGATCGCCATTCCGTCGATCATCTCGAGCCGACCGCCTATCTGGAAAAGCCGATCAATTTCGACAAACTCTCATCCACCATCAAAAAAGCACTGGCCTAAAATATAAATGCGTCTGATTTTTTCTCTGCTGGCAATCCTGGCCTTAAGCGCCTGCGCGACCCCGATCAGCCCTCTCGTACGCGAAGGTCATCAGGCTGATTATATCACTGTCGATAAAAGCGATCGTCTTATGACCTTGTGGGAAAATGGCACGCCGCTCAAGACTTATAAAATTCTCTCGATGGGCTGGGAGCCTGTCGGCCAGAAAGTACAGGAAGGCGACGGCAAAACGCCGGAAGGCCATTACGTCATAAATGAGAAACACCCGAGCCAGCGCTTTCAGAAATTCCTGAATATTTCATACCCCAATAGCGAGGATATCGCGAAGGCAAAAGCACTTGGCGTTTCTCCTGGCGGTCATGTCGGTATTCACGGCGATAAAGGCGGCTTTTCAGGTTTCATCGACAGGATGGACCCGGCCTGGACGACGGGCTGTATGTCCGTCAACAACGATGCGATCGAAGAAATTTATGCGCTCGTTCCGGTCGGCACCGAAATCTTTATCCAGCCTTAAAGAGAGGCTTGTGCCTGCGCGGCGATAACCTGCTCAAGTTTATTCTTGAGATCTAATGGCTTGAAAGGCTTCGAAATATAATCATCCATGCCGAATTCAAGGCAGCGATCTTTATCGCTTTGCATGGCGTGGGCCGTCATCGCGATAATAGGCGTGTAGATCCCTTTTTCCTTCTGCGCCTTGCGGATCATGGCGCAGGTTTCAAATCCGTCCATCCCTGGCATCTGGATGTCGAGAAGGATTGCGGCCCAATCTTCGTCATGAAGTTTTTCCAGTGCTTCGTGGCCATTTTGCGCGATAGCATAATTAAAGCCGAATTCCTCCAGCAATGTCGTCGCGACCAAAATATTCGGGTAATGATCCTCGACCAGCAGCACGGTCGCTTTTTGTGAGGCCATGGCTTTATCAAAGCTCGCGCTCGTGGCAAGCGCATGGCGATCAGCCATCTCTTTATCCATTTTCAATTCGATCGTGACGGTGAAGGTCGAGCCTTTGTCCGGCTCGCTGGTCACTTCGATATCGCCGTTCATACGCTCGGCCAGGGCCTTCGATATCGCAAGGCCGAGGCCGCTGCCGCCGAATTTGCGGCTTGTCGAATTATCGGCCTGTGTGAATTTCTCAAAGATCATTGCACGTTTGGATTCTGCAATCCCGATGCCGGTATCCTGAATTCTGAAAGTCAGTTGTGCCACAGAGGAATTTTTGGGTGCGGCGGAAATGTCGATCGTGATCTGCCCTTTATTGGTAAATTTAATCGCGTTGCCGATAATGTTCAGCAAAATTTGCTGCAGGCGCAGCGGGTCGCCCAGATAATGATCGAGCATGTCTTTCTGGTAGGTGATGACGATCGGCAGGTGTTTTTCCTGCGCCTTGATCTTAAGGACGCTCAGGCTCTTATCGACGATCTGGCGCAGGCTGAATTCGATCTCTTCAAAATGCAGCATGCCTTCTTCGATTTTCGAGTAATCGAGCATGTCGTTGATGAGATTCAAAAGATTGTCCGCGCTGTCTTTGAGTGTCTGCAAAAGTTCTTTCTGGCGGGCTTCCGACAGGTTCGACCCGAGGAGGATGTTCGAGATGCCCACTACGGCATTCATCGGCGTGCGGATTTCGTGGCTCATATTGGCGAGGAATTCCGACTTCGCGACGTTGGCCGCTTCGGCGGTCATCAGGGCCGCCTGCAATTTTTTCTCGGCTTCCTTGGAAGCCGTGATGTCGGTGATAATGCCGTCCGATACGATAGTGCCGTCGCTTAAGCGGCGTGGCGCCGAGCGGCATTGCACCCATTTTATATCGCCGTTTCTGGAATGCATGCGGAACTGACCGTCGAATGCCGACATGTCACGCAATGACTTTGCATCCATTTCATACATAATTGGAAGGTCTTCCTCGAGGACGAGGCGGTAGAGAGATTTTGCGTCGGCCATAATATCGGCGACGGAGATTCCGAGAATGCGTTCGATGCCCGCGCTGATATAGGAGAAATAAACGTCGCCGTTTGACGATTCCACGATCTGGTAGATTGCGCCGTCAGGCAGGTTATCACCGAGGCTTTGAATCCGGTTGCCATGCTCCCGTATTTTTTCGTCGGGTGTCATGAAGTCGTTATAAAGAGGTTTATAATCGGCTAATGATTTCTCGGACATTGTTATAACCCGCTTTTTGTTAAGCGAGGAACTTAGCATTCACCTTATAAAAAGCAAATTTTTTATAATTATGTAATTAAAAGGCCGCTATAACACGTATTCGTAATGGCTTATATTTAGTAATGACCGATTCAAAACCCGCCGCAATTCCAACGCCATTCACAAAACTTTTCGGCTGCGACTATCCGATCATCGCCGCGCCGATGTTTCTTGTAAGCAACGAGGAACTTGTTATCAAGACTGCGAATGCGGGCGGTGTCGGCGGCACGCCGTCGCTCAACTGGCGCACGACAGAATTATTTGACGAAGCTCTCATGAAAATTGCTGCAGGCACTGACAAGCCATACGCCGTAAATTTAATTGTGAACAAGACCAGCCTGCGCATGGAACAGGATCTGGATGTGATCGTGAAGCATAAAGTGCCACTTGTGATTACCTCACTGGGCAATCCGCAAATCGTGATCGATAAAGTCCATGCCTATGGCGGCAAGGTTTTTTGCGATGTTGTCGATCTGAAATATGCGCAGAAGGTCGAGGCACAGGGTGCTGACGGCGTTATCGCGGTGTCGATGGGGGCGGGTGGCCATGCGGGGCCTATTTCGCCGCTTGTGCTTATTCCTTATCTCAAGGAGCATTTGAAAATCCCGGTGGTTGCGGCGGGCGGCATCGTCAACGGCAAACAGATTCTGGCCGCGCTTGCGCTCGGTGCCGACGCGGTGCAGATAGGAACAAGATTTATCGCGACGACGGAAGCGACCGCTTCCGCCGATTATAAAAACGCGATCCTGAAATCAGAGCCTGCGGATATCGTAATGACCCGCCGCATCTCCGGAACACCGGCGGCGGTCATCAATACGCCTTATATCCAGAAGATCGGCCTTGATATCAACCCGATCGAAAAATTCCTGCGCGGTCATCCGCTGACGATGAAATATGCGAAGCTGATGCGCGTTATCCTGGGCACCAAAGCCCTGGAAGCGGCGGCGGATAAAACCACCTGGAAAACCGTATGGAGCGCCGGGCAGGGTGTCGGGCTTATTCATGATGTGCGACCGGCTGCCGATGTAATGTATCAGCTGGCGAGGGAATACTGGGAGACGCGCAATGCCCTTTGATCCGTTCCAGTTCGTTCGCAGTCTTGAAACAAAATCGCCGAAATTGTCGCATAAACTCGCGATGTGTTTTCTTGGATTGATCTCGCCGTTTAACGGGCATCTCAAGACCGAGATGCTGGAATGGACGGATAACAGGGTGCTGATTTCGCTCAAACGCAGCCGCGGCGTGCGCAATCATGTGAAATCGATCCATGCCGGGGCGCAGTTTACGCTTGGTGAAACCTGCGCAGGGCTTGTTATCATTCGCAATTTTCCCTTCGCGGGTTATCGCCCGTTGATGAGCGATGTCAAAGTCACCTATTCGAAACAGGCGCGCGGGCGTGTGGTGGGTGAATGTGCGTTAAGTCCCGAAGATATTGCAAAAATGCACCGTACGATCGAGGCGGGCGAAGTTCCGATGATTGAAATGGTCACGAATATCCGCAACGACCAGGATGAAATCATCACGGTCGTCACCACCACTTGGCAAGTGAAGCCCTGGGGTCAGGTCAGGCCGAAGAAGGACTAAGCCGCCTTCTTCGCGACCTGTTTGATCCAGTTGTCGAATTTATCGAGGAAACCGCCAAGGAATGTCGCGGTTTTCGGATCGGGGAAATTGTAATCCGCATCGATCATACCGTCCTTGTATGTCAGGTAGATTTCTGAATCGCCGAGCAGGATCATGCCGACAGAAGGTACGATGCTGCGCAATTGCGATTGTGCGACAGCCGTGCCGATAGCGCCAGGTGATGCGCCGAGCATGGCGGCAGGTTTGCCTTTCCATGAATTATTGCCCGATGGCCGCGTGCCCCAGTCGATCACGTTTTTTGTGACCGATGAGACCGAGCGGTTATATTCGGGCGATACAAAGAGGATCGCGTCCGATTGCTCGATTTCCTTCTTGATGCGGGTGACGCTCTCGGGCGGGTTTGCCCAGAGGTCCTCGTTATAGACCGGAAGGTCGTGCAGTTCGATAAAATTGAAATCGAATTTATCCTTGCCGAGTTTGGCCAAAGCCTTCGCCAGTTTCAGGTTGATGGAATCTTTGCGGAGGCTTCCGACGATAACGCCAATTCTGTGCATCAGATCGCCTCGCCATTCACTTTAAGCGTCATCTCGACATTGCCTTTTGTCGCGCGTGAGTATGGGCAGAAAGCATGCGCTTCCTTGACGAGTTTGACGGCCGCATCATGTGCGAGGTTCGGCAACGACACGTCGATAGCGCCGGAGAGTTTAAATCCGCTATCGTCCTTGTTCAGATTGATATCGATCTTTACCTGGATATCGCCGATATCGAGGCCCTGCTGTTTGGCGATATAGGCCGCAGCACCACTGAAACAGGCGGAATAGCCACAGGCGAAAAGCTGCTCGGGGTTTGTGCCCGGTCCGCCGCCGCCCGGCGTATCCAGTTTGAATGACAGTTTGCCGTCATCCGTTTCCACCTGGCCCTGACGGCCGCCGATTGCTGTTGCGTGTGCTGTGTAAATTATAGCCATAGTAAAATCTCCTTGGGTAAAAATTAAATTAAAATTCCGTTCAGTATTATTTAAGCGCTTTTCTTGTTCAGATTGGCCGCATTTTTCGATTGCTGCTGAAAGAAATTCAAAAGCGCAGCGTTCACTTCTTCCCCATGCGTTGCAAGGATACCGTGCGGGCCGTCCTTGATCGTCACCAGCTGGGAATTTTTGATCAGGCTTGGCAAAAGTTTCGCGGTCACATCGAAGGGCAGGATACGGTCCGCGTCGCCGTGAATAATAAGCGTCGGGACATCGATCTTCGGCAAATCCCTACGGAAATCCGTCACCCATGCTGATACACAGGCCAGCGTGCCGATAGGCGATGCACCGGAAGCGACATTCCAGCTGTTCTGGAAGACTTCCTGACTGATGCGTTTATCTTTTAGCACATCATAATTGTAAAAATTCGTCAGGAACTGCGTCAGGAAGGCGAGGCGGTCGGCTTTGATTCCTGCCTTGATACCTTCGAAAACGCTTGGATCGATGCCGCCCGGGTTATCGGAGGTTTTCAAAAGGAATGGCGGGATAACGCCGATCAGTGTCGCATCGCTGACGCGCGCAGAACCGTAAGTCGAGAGATAGCGTGTCACTTCGCCGGTGCCCATCGAGAAACCGACGAGCGAAACGTCCTTGAGATCAAGCTTTGTCAGGAGCGTATTCAGGTCGGCGGCGAAAGTGTCGTAATCATATCCGCTTGATGGCTGGCTCGATTGGCCGAAACCACGGCGGTCGTAAGTGATAACGCGATGGCCGTTCTCGATTAGCGCCGTAATCTGTTTTTCCCATGACGCACCGTTCAATGGCCAGCCATGGATCAGGACAACGGGCTTGCCCGCGCCGATATCGCGATAGTACAGATCTATATTCGCGGAATTTTCTTTACCTACTGTGATATACGGCATGATTTTTCTCCCTGTTTAAATGACGGAAGAAATGTAGGCGCACGCGCACGTGCGGGCAAGGGCATTGAAGGGCTTAATCGCTAAAAAAAGAACCTTAATTTAATATGGTATCCAGCTACGCCGGTGCCTTGCCAAACGGTTCAGGGCGGGCGCTCATTTTCTCTTTGCTGTCGGGTAGTGTTTCGACAGTGATCAGGTCTTTGACCTCTGACGCATCCATGGTTTCTTTTTTCAGCAATTCCGCCGCCAGAGTATGAAGCGCCTGATTATTCGGCTCATGGCTCAGAACATCGAGCGTGTATTTATAGGCTTCATCGATGATGGATTTAATCTCGTCCTGAATTTTCTCTGCGGCGGCGGCGACAAATCCGTCATGCAAAGGGCTTTCGGATGTATAATTGACGTTGCCAAGTTTTTCCGACATGCCGAATTTTGTAACCATGTGCCGCGCGATATTGGTCGCCATTTCGATATCGCCGGAGGCACCGCCGGTGACATGATCCTTGCCATAGATGATTTCTTCCGCCGCGCGGCCGCCCATGGCGACGCGTATCTTGGCGATCAACTGGGCGCGGGTGCCCTGGACGCCGCCTTCTTCGGGAAGCCACATCGCCATGCCGAGCGCGCCGCCGCGCGGCATAATCGTTACCTTGTGCAGCGGGTCCGCGTGAATTTCATGCATCAGCATGATGACGTGGCCGCTTTCATGGAAAGACGTATTCTCGCGCTCCGCATAGGAAAGTATGGCGGATTTACGTTCCGGTCCCATCATGATCTTGTCGCGGGCATCGGAAAAATCTTTTTGTGTGATGCGTTCGTGATTGGAACGGGCGGCAAAAATCGCGGCTTCGTTCACAAGATTTTCAAGATCGGCACCGGAGAAGCCCGGCGTTGCGCGCGCCCATTCTTTCAGATCGATGTCTTTCTCAAGCGGCTTGCCTCTGGTGTGAACCTTGAGAATTTGTTCGCGACCGCCGACATCCGGCACGCCGACCGTAATATGGCGGTCGAAGCGTCCGGCGCGCAGCACGGCAGGATCGAGCACGTCTTTTCTGTTGGTGGCGGCGATGACCATAACGCCATTATTGCCTTCAAATCCGTCCATCTCGATAAGAAGCTGGTTCAGCGTCTGTTCGCGCTCGTCATTGGCACCGCTGCTGCGCCCGCCGCGCCGTTTGGCGATGGCATCGATCTCATCGATGAAGATAATTGAGGGCGCATTCTCTTTGGCTTCTTCGAAAAGCTCGCGGACGCGCTGCGCGCCGACACCGACATAGACTTCGACGAATTCGGATCCCGATATCGGGAAGAAGGGAACATGGGCTTCACCCGCGACCGCCTTGGCGAGAAGCGTTTTACCCGTACCGGACGGGCCTTCCAGCAAAAAGCCTTTGGGAATGCGCCCGCCGAGTTTCGTGAATTTATCGGGATTTTTGAGAAACTCGACGATTTCTTCCATATCCTCTTTGGCTTCGTCGCAACCGGCGACATCCGCGAACCTGGTCCTGCTCACGCCATTCGCATGGGCCGCTATTTTCGAGGGTTCAAATCTTCTAATTCTGGATTTTTCATGGTTGGCTTTTTTAAGGCTGTTGACAACCATGAGTCCGACCAGACCGCCTATACCTGCAAAGCTAAGTAATCCGCCGTATTTTTCCCAGAATGATTTTTCCGGCTCTGGCGGGGATGAAAGCGTGACTTGTATCGGCGCTTGCTCTGCCTTTTCAAAATTTATATTGGCGGCATATCCTTTGATTTCGTTATAGGCTGCATCAGGAGACGGGCCGTAACTTGTGACGATGCTCTGGTCGTTATATTTAATGCCGGTCACTTCATTGCCGCGAATATAGACGCTGCGGAATTCAACGTTATGCGCCATGTCCACGAATTCGCTCCAGTTGACGTTGCGAACCTGATGAAGTTCCGTCGGTGGCGTATTCGCGCTGATGGCAATCGATGGCTGCGGAAGGCTGTCGGTGCGCGCTTCTGCGTTGAAACCTGCGGCGAGGGCGGCAACGCCCAAAGCCGGAATAATATTACGGATAGGATGGGCCTGATGGCCGGCCGATTTAATGTTACGCATTGATACTCCCTGAAGGCACAATTCTTTCGATTGCAGTCGCCGAGCATAGGAAATGGTCGCCGGTTTTGCACCAAATTTCTGTTTTACGCCGGCATCTTATAAATTATGAAAATTATGCCGCTTTGATCACGGCGAGGAAACCATCGGCGTATCTGTCGAGTTTTGATTGTCCGACACCCGGCACCTGCGCGAAAGCATCGCGGGTGAGCGGCGCGCGGCGGACCATTTCAAGCAGGGTTCTGTCGTGGAAAATAACGTAAGGCGGGACGTTGTGGTCTTTAGCTATGATCATGCGCAGCGCCTTGAGTTTCTCGAAGAGAATTTTATCGTGATCGTTATCGAGGATTTCCGACGGCGACAGGCCTTTGCCGTTGCGGCTCATGCGTTCGCCGCGATCGAGTTTTTTGGGCGGCAGGCGCAACTGGATGCTCTGTTTTTCTTTCAGAAGTTTTGAACCTGCTTCGGTGATATGCAATCCGCCATGACCTTCGGGATCGACGGCAAGGTAATTCGCGGCTACCAACTGGCGGATAAAAATATCCCATGTCTTGCGGTCATATTCATCGCCGATATTCCAGGTGCTGAGATTGCTGTGATTGTGTTTCTCGGTGAGAGGTGTCGTCACGCCGGTTAACACATCAACGATATGTTTCGCGCCAAAGATCTGCCCGGTACGGAAGACGCAGGAAATAATTTTCAAGGCGGCGATTGAAGCGTCTACCGTTGCGGGTGGTGACGTACAGGTATCGCAATTGCCGCATTCCCCGCTGCTATCGCCGAAGTATTTAAGCAGGAGCTGGCGGCGGCAATTTACGGCTTCGCAATAGCTAAGAAGGCTCGCGAGTTTTTTCTGTTCGATCTGTTTTTGCTCGTCCGGCGCGTCGGAATTCGCGATCATCTGGCGGCGCAGAACGACATCCTGCATGCCGTAGAACATTAATACCGAAGCCGGTAATCCATCACGGCCCGCGCGGCCTGTCTCCTGGTAATAGGCTTCGATATTCTGCGGCAGGTCGAGATGCACGACGAAACGCACATCAGGTTTATTGATGCCCATGCCGAACGCGATTGTCGCGACGATGATAACTCCTTCATCGTTGATAAACCGCGTCTGGTTTTTGGAGCGGATGGAATTATCGAGACCTGCGTGATAGGGGAGCGCGTTGTAATTCTGTTCTTTCAGCCACGCAGCGGTTTCTTCGACTTTCTTGCGTGACAGGCAGTAGATAATGCCGCTTTCGCCTTTGGCGCGACTGGTCAGGAAATCCAGCAGCTGACGGCGCGGATTGTCTTTTGCCATGACATCATAGCGGATATTCGGCCTGTCGAACCCGGCGACAAAAATTTTCTGCAGATTTAACTGCTTCATGATATCGCGGCGCGTCGGTTCATCCGCCGTGGCCGTGACCGCGATACAGGGGACTTGCGGATAACGTTCGCGCAAAACCGATAAAGCGCGGTATTCAGGGCGGAAATCATGGCCCCATTGGGAGACGCAATGCGCTTCGTCGATCGCAAAAAGGGAAATCTCCAGATGATCGAGAATATTGAGAAGCGATCCCGCCATCAGGCGTTCCGGCGCGACATAGAGAAGATCATATTCTCCGTTGCGCAGATCGTTGGTCGTGCCTTCGATCTGTGAATAATCCATGGAAGAATTTATCATCGCCGCGCGCACGCCAAGCTCGCGAAGCGCCGTCACCTGGTCCTGCATCAGGGCGATAAGGGGCGAAACGACGATCCCTACACCTTTGCGGCACAGGGCCGGAATTTGATAGCACAAGGATTTCCCAGCACCTGTCGGCATCAAGGTGCAACAGCTCTCGCCGCTCATAATATGATCGATCACGTCCTTCTGCTGGCCACGAAATGAATCGTATCCGAAAACGGATTTCAGGATTTCTTCAGGCGAAGGAAGATTTGATTGCCGGGCGGCGGGGGATTTCATGGATTGAGATATAGCATAAAGATTAGTTTTGTTGCTTCCAAAATCTCTTCTTGGCTATTGCTTTACCCGATCCTGATTTGAAATAGATTTCGAGATTCCGAGCTACTTCTTCGGTTTCCACAGCAATATATGATTTCAGGGTAAAAGGCAGATGTGGCTTGGTTGAGATTACAGAGCTGGATTCGTGTGTTGAAATGCGGCGATTGAGATCGTTGGTAGATCCAACGTAAATGTCATTATTCTTTAATTGAAGAAAATAAACATACCACATACGGATACTTGTCTCCCTGCGCTGAAGCCCCGGGAGATCACCCTACAAGTTTTTAATGCGGGTGGCGGAAGAGGTGAGATTCGAACTCACGGAGGGCGTGAACCCTCGTCAGTTTTCAAGACTGATGCAATCAACCGCTCTGCCACTCTTCCGTACCGATTTATCGGCTGAGCGGGCAGCCGACGGGCAAGTTATTACACAAATAAATTTGATATGTCTATCCTTCAAATAAGCCTGTCATTCTGAGGCAAAGCCGAAGAATCCTGCTGCTTCCCAATGAGATCCTTCGCATTCGCTCAGGATGACAGCAGGATTAGGGCTGGTTATACTCATCCCATGTTCTTTTTTGTCTCCAAGCTCTTCTGGGCGGTCGCCCAGCCGTTAACTTTTATCGCCCTTTGTTTCCTGACCGGCCTCGCTTTTTATAAAAAGCAATGCGGTCGGAGGCTTGTGGTAATAAGCGCCATTCTCTTTGTTTTATGCGGTTTTCTGCCCGTCGGGCCGGTTCTGATCCGTTATCTTGAGGCGCAGGCTCCCATGCCGCAAAGCCTGCCCGCACATATTGACGGGATTATCGTCCTTGGCGGGGCGGTGAACGCAGAATCCTCCGCCGCCCGGAATCAGCCCCAGCTCAACGAATGGTCGGAGCGGATTTTCGAAATGATGCGCTTATCCCGGACTTATCCACAGGCCAGGGTCATTTATACGGGTGGGGCGGGGAGCCTGCGCGAGCAGCATTTCAAGGAGTCCGATATCGTGCGGAAAATGCTCACCGACCTTCAATTTCCGATTAAAAATTTCATCTTCGAGGATTCCTCGCGTACCACTTTTGAGAACGTAAACAATAGTAAAACCCTGGTTTCTCCACAGGCTGGGGAAAACTGGCTGTTGGTAACTTCGGCCTTTCATATGCGCAGAAGCCTTGCCGTATTTGAAAAACAGGGATGGAAAGTCATTCCCTATCCGGCGGGGTATATCGAAAATGACGCGATCGAGCCGTGGCAGTTTGTGGATGTTCCTGGGAATTACTGGAAATTGAATGTTGCCGTGAAGGAAATCCTCGGTATCATCGCGTATAAATTCAGCGGCAGAATATGAAGAACATAAAACAAAGCATTTTTCTGCGCCCGGGCAGATTTCTCCATTGCGTAAAAATCCTGATTTTGATTTTCAGTTTTTTTGTCGCGAGTCCGTCCGCTTATTCCCAGACCAATAACAGTTTCGATGCCTGGCTGCGCGGATTTTCGCAGGAAGCTCGCAATCGCGGCATTACGGATGCGACGCTGGCGGCGGCGTTTACTAATGTACGGCCCTTGCCGCGCGTAATCGAGCTGGATAATAAACAGCCCGAAAGAAAAATCGGCTTCGATGAATATCAGCGCAATGTTTTAACGCCTGCGCGTATCGCCGAAGGCCGCCGGTTGCTGCTTGAGAATTATTCGCTGCTGCGCCAGATTGAACAGCGCTACGGCGTTCAGGCGCAATATGTCGTCGCCTTGTGGGGCATGGAAACAAGCTACGGCAAGAATACCGGTGGATTTGATATTATCGCGTCATTGGCGACGCTAGCCTGGGAAGGACGGCGCGGCGAATATTTCCGTGGTGAGTTGCTCAAGGCATTGATGATCCTGCAGGAAGGTCACGTAAAGCGCGAGGATTTCAAAGGTTCATGGGCGGGGGCCATGGGACAGGTACAGTTCATGCCGTCGAGCTGGCAGCGTTTCGCCGTCGACTATAACGGCGACGGACACAAGGATATCTGGACGACGCGTGCCGATGCTTTTGCCTCAGCGGCGAATTATCTCTCGGGTTCGGGATGGATTTATGGTCAACGCTGGGGACGGCAGGTCAGGCTGCCCGCCGGATTTAATTCTGCGCTGATCGATAAATCGGTGCGCAAATCCCTTACCGAATGGTCGGCGCTTGGCATTCGTAATGCCGATGGCTCGGCTTTGCCCAATGATGGCAGTGTGAGCGCCTTTGTCGTGGCTCCGACAGGTGCGAATGGCAAGGCATATCTCGGCTATTCCAATCTCGCCACGATCATGAAGTGGAATAATTCGAGCTATTTCGCGCTCAGCGTCGGCCAACTCGCCGATCTCGTATCCGCGGGCCGCACGGTCGCGGACAGCAATCTCTCAGTCAATCCCGGCATTCCGGGCGCTCACCATCTCAACGATTAGGGCTTTATCATGAAGAAAATCCTATTGCTTTCTGCTGCCATATTTTCCTTAACCGCATGTACAGAATTCGAATATGCTTCGCACCTGGCGAAAGAATCTAACTCGAATGAAATGTCCAACCGGCAGAACTATCTGTACCAGCAGGGAAATTTCAAAATCGGAAAACCCTATACGGTTCTAGGACAAACTTACGTTCCACGTGAAACTTATGAATATGTTGAAACCGGTATTGCGTCCTGGTACGGCCCGGGTTTCCATGGTGGCAGAACGGCGAGCGGCGAAAAATACGACCAGCTTGAAATGACGGCCGCCCACCGCACCTTGCAGATGCCGTCGCTGGTCCGCGTGACAAATCTTGAAAATGGCCGCTCGGTCATCGTCCGGGTCAATGATCGGGGGCCTTTCGCCAAAGGCCGTGTTATGGACGTTTCAGAACGCGCAGCCAGAAATCTGGGAATGATCGGTACAGGGACGGCGAAAGTGAAACTGGAATTGCTCCCGGTTGAAAGCCGTGCGATTGCCGAAGCTGCGCGTCAGGGCCAGAAAACCAATGGCGTTGAAATCGTCATGAATGAAACTGGCCGTCTGCCGGCGAATTACCAGCAATATATGGGCGCAAATTCCTATCAGGTGGCATCAAACGCGCCGGTCTATGGCGGCGGGCAGGAACAGGCCGCTATTCCAGGTCATATCAGCCAGGGTAATTTCTATCCCGATCCTGTCGTGACCCAGCAGCCGGTGACCCCGAATAACATTTATATTCAGGCGGGAGCCTTCGGTCAGCAGGACAATGCCCTGCGTCTGGCGCAAAAACTGGGATCGATCGCTTCGGCGAAAGTTGAGCCTGTTAATTATGGCGGGCGTACACTATATAAAGTAAGGCTTGGCCCGCTGGATAGCGTAAGGACTGCAGACAGCGTCCTCAACCGTGTTCTGGCCTCGGGTCAGTCTGATGCCATCATCGTCGTTCAATAATAAAATTAAACCCTTTTCGGAATCAAAATGAAAAAACTTCTTCTTGCTTTGTCCCTCGTATTTTTCTCGGCCCCAGCCTGGGCGCTTGAGCCGCCGACCACATTGGCCACACAGGCTTATGCCGTCGATTTTGACACCGGTGCGACGCTCTACGACAAAGACGCTGATGTAAAAATGCCGACTTCCTCGATGTCGAAAGTGATGACATCTCTCGTTGTTTTCGACGCGATCAAGGCGGGCAAGATTTCGATGGAACAGGAATTGCCTGTTTCGCAAAAAGCATGGAGCACACAAGGCTCAAAAACTTTCGTCGATCTCAACAAGCCTGCGAAAGTCGCCGACCTCGTACGCGGTATGATCATCCAGTCCGGTAACGATGCCTGTATCGTCCTCGCCGAAGGCATTGCCGGTTCGGAAGAAGCTTTCGCTGAAATGCTCAATAAAAAAGCGGCAGAACTTGGCATGAAAAACAGCCATTTCGTTGACGCGAGCGGCCTTCCTGATCCTAACCATTATTCAACGCCGCATGATCTCGCGATCATGGCGCGTACTTTGATTGCCGATTATCCGGAAGAGTACAAAATCTATTCGGAAAAAGAATTCACCTATAACAACATCAAACAAGGCAACCGCAATCCGCTGCTTTATTCATACCCGGGCGCTGACGGCGTTAAAACAGGTCACGCGGAAGAGGCAGGTTATGGTGTAATCGGTTCCGCCGTGATGAACGGCCGCCGCGTGATTATCGTCATCAACGGCACCAAGAGCATGCAGGAACGCGCTGATGAATCGCGTAAGCTGATGGACTGGGCGTTGCGCAATTTCAAAAACGTTGAGATCGCCAAAAAAGGTCAGGTCTACGCCGAAGCCCCGGTCATTCTCGGCCTGCAGAAATCAGTGCCGCTGACGGTCGCGGATAATGTGAAGATGACGTTGCCGCAACTTGCCGGTACGGATGTCAAAGTTCAGGTTGTTTATCCGGCACCTCTCAAAGCCCCGATCAAAGCAGGTGATCCTGCGGGCAAACTGGTCATCACAATCCCGAACCTGCCGGTTCAGGAAATTCCGCTGATCACTGCCTCGCCTGTCGAGCAAAGCAATGTCTTTGCACGTACTTTCGAGAAATTCCTCATTCGAATTGTCGGGACACCAAAATATTCATGACAAAAGGGCTTTTCGTCACATTTGAAGGAGGCGAGGGGGCAGGAAAGACAACCCAGACCAAGATGCTCAGGGAATATCTTGAAGAGCAGGGTTTCGAGGTTGTCCTGACGCGTGAACCGGGGGGCACGCCGGAAGCGGAGAAGATCCGTGAACTTCTTGTGCAAAGAGAAGGTGGCGCGTGGACACCGATGGCGGAATGCGCGCTGTTCTTTGCGGCCCGCCAGATGCATGTCGAAAACCTTATCAAGCCGGCGCTCGCGGCCGGGAAAATTGTCATCTGTGACCGTTTCACCGATTCCACGCGTGCCTATCAGGGATATGGTCACGGTTTCGACCTGAATGTGATCGAGGAGATCAATCGTATCGTCATCGGCGGCTTTAATCCCGACCTGACACTGATTTTTGATTTGCCTGTCGAAGAAGGTCTGAGACGTTCTTTCGCGCAGAAACAGAAATCGTCCGGCGCTGAATCGACCGAAGATAAATTCGAACATCTTGATCGCGGTTTTCACGATAGAATGCGTAAAGGGTTTCTCGAAATCGCCGCGAAAAATCCCGCGCGCTGCAAAATCGTCGATGCCAGCGGAATCCAGAATGATATTTTCGCGAATATCCTGAAGATAGTTCAGGACAGGCTGAGCCATGCTGTTTGACGAACTTGAAGAAGAACTTTTCGATGCCCATGACGACGGCGCTGATGAAGAGGCGGAAGAAGCCGTATCCGGCGAATTACCGCCGCCGCGTGCGCAAAGCGAGCTGATCGGTCACGCCGATATCGAAAAAAAACTTTTAAATCTCTTTGAAAGCAAGCGTCATCCGCATGCGATCATCTTTGCCGGACCTCAGGGGATCGGTAAATCGACGATGGCGTTTCGTCTCGCGCGGTACCTTTTAAAAACTTCCGAGGATGCAAACGATCCGCAGGGTTTTGATATGTTTGGTGGCCCTCCGGAGCCGGCAAAAAATCTTCATGTGGATGTAAAAGATCAGGTGTTCAGCAAAGTGGCCGCAGGTGGGCATCCGGACCTGCTGACGATCGAGCGCCTCTATGACGAGAAAAAAGATCGTCGTAAGGCAGAGGTCAGCGTCGAGGAAATCCGCCGTATCGCGCCGTTTATGCGTAAGACTCCGGCGGTCGATGGCGGTTGGCGGATCGTAATCGTCGATGACGCGGATACGATGAATCGCAATAGCCAGAACTCGATCCTGAAAATTCTCGAGGAACCGCCCGAGAAATCGCTGATCATTCTGATCACCCACCGCCTTGGTGCATTGTTGCCGACGATCCTGTCGCGCGCCTCCGTTGAGAATTTCTATCCGCTCGATAATAATTTACTCAAGGATACACTCTCCCGCGTCAATCCGAAGCTTTCCGCCGATAACAGGGACCTTGTCATCAGCATGGCGGAAGGCAGTCTTGGCCGTGCGCTCGAATATGCGGATGATAAAAATCTGGCGGTGATTGCTCAGTCATTTGAATTGCTTGCTGAATGGCCGCGTCTCGACTGGACAAAAATCCAGTATTTCTCGGATACGATGGGGCGGGGCGCGACGGATGAATCCCAGCATTCCTTTCAGGACGGGTTAATGTGGCTGGCTGGATCGCTTTTGAAAGCCAAGGCGGCAAATAGGGCGGTTCCTGTGGGGCTTGAGCGGTTTTCCGGCATTATGGCGGACGTTTCACTTGCCGGATGGCTGCAAATTTGCGACACCTTGAACCAGCATTTCACCCGCGTTCAGACTGGTAATCTCGACAAGAAATTCATGGTCATGGGCGCTTTTATGGTTTTTGAGAATAATGTCTAAAAATTTCTACATCACGACACCGATTTACTATGTGAATGACAAGCCGCATATAGGTTCCGCCTATACGACGACCTCTTGTGATGTCCTTGCGCGTTTCAAACGCCTTGACGGGTACGATGTTAAGTTTCTGACAGGGACCGACGAGCATGGCTTGAAAATCAAGCAGGCTGCGGAGAAAGCCGGGATCGATCCGCAGACATTTACCGATCAGGTATCAAAGAATTTCCGTGATCTTACTGGGGTTATGAATTTCTCCAATGATGATTTTATTCGCACGACGGAAGAGCGCCACAAGAAAGCCTGTCAGCATCTGTGGAATGTGCTTCTTGAGAAGGGTGAGATCTATCTCGATAAATATGCCGGCTGGTATGCCGTCCGTGATGAAGCCTATTACGGCGAAGATGAATTAACCGAAGGTCCTAACGGCAAGAAAATCGCACCGTCCGGTGCCGAAGTCGAATGGGTTGAAGAAGAAAGCTATTTCTTCCGCCTGTCGAAATGGCAGGATAAATTGCTGGCGTTTTATGACGCGCATCCTGATTTCGTTTTGCCGGAAACACGTTTCAATGAAGTAAAAAGCTTTGTTAAAGGCGGGCTCAATGATCTGTCCGTCAGCCGTACGACGTTCAACTGGGGTGTCAAAGTTCCCGGCAATGAAAAACACGTCATGTATGTTTGGATCGATGCGCTGACCAATTACTTAACGGCGATTGATTACCCAAATATCAACGGCACTGAATTCAAAAAATTCTGGCCGAATGTCACGCATATGGTGGGTAAGGATATCTTACGTTTCCATGCGGTTTATTGGCCCGCTTTCCTGATGGCTGCCGATTTATTGCCGCCGCAGCGTGTCTTTGCGCATGGCTGGTGGACGGTTGAAGGCCAGAAAATGTCTAAGTCGCTTGGTAATGCGCTCTCGCCACACGATCTGATTGAAAAATACGGTCTCGATGGTTTGCGTTATTTCCTGCTGCGCGAAGTGCCGTTCGGTTCGGACGGCGATTTCTCGCATCAACAAGCCATCAACCGTATCAATAACGATTTGGCAAATGGTCTTGGCAACCTCGCCCAACGGACGCTCGCTTTTATTTTTAAAAATTGTGAAGCAAAAGTTCCTGCACCTGCCGAACTGACAATGGAAGACAAAAAGTTATTGGAATTGGCAGAAGTTACGACGATCAAAGTCGTGCGCAGCGAGCTGGACGTTCAGCGTTTCCACAAATCTTTGGAAGCCATCTGGCAAGTTGTGAATGAAGCCAATGCCTATATCGACGTTCAGGCCCCGTGGGGATTACGCAAGACCGATCCTGTCCGTATGGGCACTGTTCTTTATGTTCTTTGCGAAACAATCCGCTGTCTCGGGATTTTGATCCAGCCTTATATGCCGGAATCGTCTGCGAAATTTCTTGATCAATTGGTCATTCCGGAGAAAGAGCGCAGCTTTGAATATCTTTCGCCAGAACATGCACTTAAAGCTGGAACAGTAATCCCTCAACCGCAAGGTATCTTCCCGCGCCTTGAAACCGGTGATGCAAAATGAACTTGAGCTCCCATCTCTGGTTTTTTCTGGCGGTCGGGGCGTCGATTTGTTGGGGGCTTGGCTATATGCTGTCCGAGCGTATTTTTAAATTAGGTGTCAGCCCTTATCTTTTCTTAAGTTGCATGGTTGCAGGACAGGTTATCGCCTATCCGTTGTTTCTGTATTTTACGCAAGGCGGGGATGTTCGCGGGCAGTTGGATCTTTTAAAAAATTCGACAATCGTTCTTTTTATATTGGGATCGATGTTCGCCTTTATCTTCGGTAACGCTTTTGTGTTTAGCAGCATCCAGATGAAGAATGCGTCGTTATCGAGCTTGATTGAAATTGCCTATCCGTTTCTGGTTGTGCTTTTTTCGTGGGTGTTCTTCCGTGAAAATCATATGAATTTGTATACGCTTTTAGGTGGAATTCTGATTTTCTCCGGCGTATCCGTCATTCTGTTGAAGAGCTGAAATCATGTGGGTCGATTCACACTGTCATATCACGCATGAAAAAATCCGCGAGCTCGGCTCGCCGGAGCAATTGATCAAAAACGCGAATGACGCAGGCGTTGAGGCGATGATGGTGATCAATTGCCGGATCGTCGAGGAATTGCCGACCATTCTTGCGGCGGTTGAGCCGCATAAAAACGTCTGGTGCACGATCGGTACCCATCCGCACGATGCGAGCGTCGAGGAAGAGAAAGCTTTGTCTGTCGCCGATATCGTCGCGAAGATCAAAGCCAATAAAAAAATCGTCGGTGTCGGCGAGAGCGGCCTCGATTATTTCTATGACCTCTCGGCGCGTGACGACCAGCACGCCTCCTTCCGCAAGCATATTCAGGTCTGTCTTGAAACCGGCTTGCCGATCGTTATCCATGCGCGCGATGCCGATGACGATATTATCCGACTGATCCGCGAGGAAACGGGCGGGAAGGGGATGCGCGGCATCATGCATTGTTTTTCCTCGAGCCCTAAAATGGGGATCGAAGCGCTTGAGCTCGGGTTTCACCTGTCCTTCTCCGGCATGATTACGTTCAAGAAAATGGAAGAACTGCGCGCTATTGCCAAAGAGGTTCCGCTTGACCGTCTGCTGGTTGAGACGGACGCGCCGTATCTCGCGCCCGAGCCTTATCGTGGAAAAACCAACCAGCCGGCCTATGTCATTCATACGGGCAAACGTCTGGCCGAGGTGCATGGGATCGCGCCGGAAGAGATGGCGCGGATTACAAAAGAGAATTTTTACAGGTTGTTTGACAGATGCAAGCCGAGTTAATCGTTTTAGGCTGTGGGGATTCCGCAGGTACACCGCGCATAGGCAATGACTGGGGTCAATGCGATCCGCATGAGCCGAAGAATATCCGTACACGGCCATCCATTTGCGTGCGTACGCAAAAAACAAGTATCGTGATTGATACGGGGCCGGATTTCAAACAGCAGATCAACCGTGAAAATATCAAATCCATCGATGCGATTTTGTATACACATGCGCATTCCGACCATGTGAACGGGGTTGATGATATTCGTCCGTTCCATGACCGCGCGAAGCGCAAGATGCCGGTTTATATGCTGCCTGAAACGCTTGAGGAAACCGAACGCCGGTTCGAATACCTGTTCCGCCAGCAATCAAAATATTACCCGGCGATTGTCGCGCCGCATGTTTTTGTGGACGATGATTTCGGTGTGCGTCAGGAAGTTGGCGATATCTCGTTTACGCCCTTCGTGCAGGATCATGGCCATAGCCGGACGCTCGGTTATCGTTTCGGCGATGTTGGTTATTCGACGGATATTATCAGTCTTGAAGAAAAATCGGTCGAGATCCTGAAGGGGATCAAGACATGGATCGTCGACGGCGCAAATCTGTATCATGAAAATCCGATTATCCATTTCAATCTTCAGCGTATCCAGGAATTCAATGCCCGCATAGGCGCAACGCAGATATATCTGACGCATATGAAGCACGATCTCGATTACCAGACATTGATTAAAACGCTCCCGGCCGGAATCGCTCCCGCTTATGACGGCTTGAAGATAGCGGCGAGCCTGTAATGAACGTAGATTTGTTCGATTTTGATCTCCCCGAGGACCGGATTGCGTTGCGTCCTGTCGAGCCTAAAGATTCCAGCCGGATGATGGTTGTCGATGGTGGTGGAAATATCTACGACCAGAAATTCCTCGACCTGATCGATTACCTTGATGCCGGCGACGTGATCGTTTTCAACGATACCAAGGTCATCCCGGCGCAGCTTTACGGCACATGCCGAGGCATCGATGTTGAATGCAACCTTCACAAACGTCTCGGTCCCGTCGAATGGATCGCCTTTGCGAAAAAAGTAAAGAAATTCCGCAAGGACGACGTGATCGAATTCGGACCGTCTCTGCGCGCCTTTGTGACGGACGTATCGAGCGACGACCAGATCGGCCAGCTGACACTGCGTTTCGATGTCGCGCCGGGTCTTCTTGAATCCCGGCTGATCGATGTCGGACAGATGCCCCTGCCGCCCTATATCGCCAGCAAACGCGGCATCGATGAGCAGGATAACACTGATTACCAGACGATTTTTGCGAAGAGGGAAGGGGCCGTCGCCGCGCCGACCGCCTCCCTGCACTTCACGCAACAGGTCCTCGATGCGCTCGAAGCCAAGGGCGTGCATCAGGTGACATTAACGCTTCATGTCGGAGCGGGAACCTTCCTGCCGGTCAAGGTCGAGGATACGACGCAACATAAAATGCATGCCGAGTGGGGCGAGATCACGGCACCTGCGGCACGCGCGATTAACGAGGCGAAAGCGGCGGGCGGTCGTGTGATCGCAGTCGGGACCACGGCGTTACGTCTGCTTGAATCCGCAACGGCTACGGACGGTCAGGTCCGGCCTTTCAAGGACGACACCGATATCTTCATCACGCCCGGTTATAAATTTAAAATCGTCGATCTGCTGGTCACGAATTTTCACCTGCCGAAATCGACTTTGTTCATGCTGGTCTGCGCCTTCGCGGGCTTTGATGTGATGCAGGAGGCTTACCAGCATGCCATCCATCACGGCTATCGTTTCTACTCTTATGGCGATTCCAGCCTGTTATTTAAGGGCCGTTCGGCTTAGTTTTCATATATTTGACAGGTTTTTATCCTCCATGCTACGACTGGGGCATTGAGTGGAGTAGAAGCAATGACCCAGATTACTAAAGTTGAAGGCCTGACAACGATTACCAGTCTGCCGGCCGGGTACGTCATCGAAGGAGCTTACAAGGACGGCAGCGTCTGCCGCGTGGAGCATGACGAGAATTCAGGTTATCCATTCTTCGGTTCAAATCAGGCAAATTATCATGTCATTGCTTCGCCGCAGGCAGTCCTGGATAATCTTAAAACGATACAATCGCAAAAGAGCGCGCATAAGGCAGATCAGGTCAATCTCGATGATCTCAAAATTCACACGCTGTTCCTGAATCTGGCCGGATATAAAATCGAAGCAAAGGATCTCGAAGAACTTAATAAATATAATAATATCAAGTGTGAAATGGATCAGCTTGTCGAAGCCAATAATGTAAAAAAGGAAGATGCCAAAGCCTTCCTGAGGGACGTGGCCTGGAAACAGTCCATTTCAAGCGCTTTTGGACAGGTGGCGAATACAGCTGTCGGAAAGGACATGGAATTTATTCTGCTTGGAGAAGATAAAGACAATAATCTTAAATTTGGCTATTCCGGTGCATATTATGATTCACGTCTTTGCGATCGCTTTTCTAGTGCAACTAAATTCTGGACTTTAAACGATGCGCTTGTAGCATCTACAAAATTTATGGAATTATTCGGGGATCAATCGACATTCAAACCTTATGTCGCGCAGATCAAAAAATATTATACGGTGCCAACGGACGTAACTCCCTGGCAGAGAAGCCCCGATAAATGGCTTTCACCGGCTGCGCAGGCGATGCTGTCGAGTCTCGATAAAGACTAAAAAGTAGGGGAAAATTCGATTTCCGCGTAGGGGAGCGAAACGCCTGCATAGGCAGGGTTCGCGGGAATCTGGTATCCGCATTTTTCCTGAACTTCTATCAAATATTTTTCAGGCGGAATCCCGTTTTCTCGGAAAAAATTTCTCTTAGAAACCCTATCATGACATTCTCGCGTTAATGCCGGCCTCGATATAGTGAGGATTTACAGGGATTTTATAATAACAGTCGCGAGCCGCCGGTACCGCCATTTGCGTGGCGGCCACATTGTCCGCAAAGACTTTGAAGGCATGTTTGAGAAAGCAATCATAGAGAGCGCCTCTGTAAACGTCTTTGGAAATGGCCGCTTTTTCTGATGCTGTTATGAGCTGGTCGAGAAATTGCGGATCGATCACTGATTTGCGGATGCCGAAATAAGAGTTTTCAACATAAGGCTGTTGGTCGACAGCGTGAAAAGCAAAGATCTTTTCGAAATTGATTAATTTCTTAACGACAGGTTGTGTCACGAGCGCGAGGCCGGTTTCGTTAAGACTTTTGGTTTTATTCGGATGGTTAAGAAACATGCCGTTGATATCAAAATCCGAATAGAAAACATCCTCGGCATCAGCTTCGCTCAGACAATGGCGCACGGCCAGTAATCGCGCCAGATCGACGCGCAGCCAGATGTTCTTGGGCTTGTCCGGATCAAACAGGCTGTTCTGGGCATAGGACGGAATGGCCCGGAGGTCATGGAGCGTCAGGTTCCTTGCGCCGGAGGCTGCGAGATGGTCCTGAAGATATGAAAGGCTTTGGCGGTCCAGCATGTCATGATCGACCCAGAGCCTGGTATCAACGGTTGGGTTCTTTCTGGCGTTCTCAATGGCGTTGTCAATGTAATGCAGCGGCACGCAGCACAAGGGCGTGGTTTCATCGCGGATGGTTTTGCGGGCGTTGATCCAGACGTAATTCATGATCGTTTTGCGCGGCGGAATTTCATCGATTTTAGATCGAGGACCGAACAGATTACTCAATAAACCCGGCATGAAAATCTCTTACTCAACGCATGAAAACTGCCCATTTTATAACCTGTATATATATTATGTCAATATAATCTGATATTTTATTTCCCATAATATACATTATCACATCATGATCAGGGCGAATTTCAGGGTTTCAGGCTCCAAATCCCCCAGGCCCCTCAGGCTCCCTTACGGCTCTTTCGATTAAGTTTGCATGGATTCGGCGCGCTGTGATATCCGAAATTATATTGTTTTTATAAGTTTATTTTAATTCCGGGAGTTTCTGCGTATGCCAGGCACAAGTCACGAGCCAACATCCTATAACGGCAACCAACGTGAGGCCATGAACAAGGTCGCCAATGACAATATCTGGTCCCAGTTCAGAAAAGGTCTTTCCGCCTCCTTGATCGGCGGCGGCGTGACCGGAACATTCGCTGGTCTGACGATGGCGGCTTTTAACGCCGCCAGCAATCCACCTCCCGAATTCGTGCAGGCCCTGACCATCGATCTGGATGTCGCGAAAATTGCCTTCTGCGCCGGTACGGCTTTGACGGCGATATTCGTCGGCCAGATGGGATCGAAGCGCAAAGACGACACGACCGTAAGTCTTGAATTCCGCGAGCCTGGCAAGCAGTTACATGTTTCTCTCGGCACCGGCAGTTTCAAAAGCACCGGCGCGAGAACCGCAAGATTATGCGCGACAGTTGCCGCATTTGCCGCCTTGGCTATCCCGACCGCACCGATTGCGGACGGCATTACGGCGCTTCGCGAGCATTTTGCCATGGCGGGATCTTCCGCTTCGGCAGATTCATTGCAAACAAACACTGCAATCGCGGCTGCCCTGCATGTGCAGCCTGCTCCAGTTAATGCGTAAAGAGGAGTAAAAAATATGCCAACAATAGGTGACGGAAGTTCTACTTCATTTCCCTCGAAAATGCGCTTTCCGCTTCAGGAAAGGCTTGATGCGATCGGCGATTTCGCGAATGCCGCGGTCAACACTGTTCGCAATACGGCAGTTTTAACAGCGTTATTCACTGTAGCCGCCAAAGGTGCCGACATCGCGGTGATTGACAGCTTTGATATTTCAAATGAGCAGCTTTTGCTGGGCGCGGCCGCAGTCTGGGCCGTGCTTGCGCTTAACAAGGCGCGCCGGGTTATTCTGGGCCATGACGTATCCTATATTACTAAAGGCGACGACGATCAGGCTTACTTGTATCAAAATCGTCATTACGACATTCCGAACAATACCGGCGACCACCGGGCTTACAAGCGCGGTGCGGGCCTTGGGCTTGCGGCGGTACTGACTGCTTCTGCGGCACTGGGTCTGAATGCAGGCGCAATTGCCGAGAAGGTCGAGCAACTGGTTCCTGTCGCGACGGATGTGTCCTATGCAGCGCCGGTCATCGCGCCGAAAGCTCTGGGATAATCCTTCCTAATTGAAATACGACAGAAGCGCTTTGATCTGTTCGTGACTTTGATCGCCGCTTGAAAATGCAATCAAAAGCAGCATCCTGATTTGCCGCGAGTTCAGAAAGCCACCGGCGATCAATCCTTTTGACAGTAAATCGCCTTCCGTCCCGGGTGAGCCGTAATAGGCTTTGAATGTCTCGCCGGCACCCGTGCGGCTTGCGAAAATGACAGGGATTTCCTTGGCGATTGCGGCCACTGCCGGAACGGCGTTTTCGGATATGTGGCCGACACCGGTCATGTTCAAAATCAGCGCGTCGATCTTCGAATAATCGATGCATTCGAATTCCGGCCCCTTGGCATCGAACCCGCATTCCAGCGTTAAAATATTGGCTGTTTTGGCCCCTATTTTCAGGACTGGCTTCGAAACCGTTGGCTTGAAGAATATGCGGACGCGGTCTTCGGCGACCCAGCCGATGGCTTGGCTCGAGAATGCCTGCGGCAGGAAGCTATGCTGCTTCTTCGCAAAAAGCCCGGAGATAATCTCGCCGTTCATGACGACCAGAACGCCGTTGCCTTTCGCGGCTTCTGAGCACGCGACCCGCACGGCATCCAGAAGGTTCGCCGGGCCGTCGGCACCGGGCATATCGGCGCGGCGCATGGCCCCCGTCAGGACGACAGGGATTTTAAGATCGAGCAGCAGGGAAAGCGCGAAAGCGGTCTCCTCCAGCGTGTTCGTTCCGTGCGTGATGACAATCCCGTCACAGGATGGGGCCAGTTCCATGATTTTGGCATGCAGCGTCAGGAAATCAGCGAAAGTCAGGCTTTGCGATGCCTTGGACAACAGGTCTACCGGCTCGATCAGCGCGATCTCCGTTATCTGCGGAACGGCCTCTGTGAGCTGTCTTGAGGTGAACTTGACGACCCCTTTGTCGTTCTGCGCTGTGGCCGCCATGGCGATCGTGCCGCCGGTTGTGATCAGGGCAATTCTGGGCTGTTTATTCATTTGAAATGTATAACAAAATAATGTTCCTTGGACAAACCAGACGCAAAGGGAGATTCGAGAATGGCCGGTATCGACGAATTGCTGAAAGTGATGACCCGTCTGCGCGATCCGAATGGCGGTTGTCCGTGGGATCTGGAGCAGGACTTCGCGAGCCTTGCGCCCTACGCCATCGAGGAAGCATTCGAGGTGCAGGACGCGATCGCCAGGGGCGATATGGACAACTTCCGCGAAGAGCTGGGCGATCTGCTGCTGCAGGTCGTCTTCCAGTCCGAAATGGCACGCCAGCAGAACCTCTTCACCTTCGACGACGTGGCGCGCGGAATCGCCGACAAGATGGTTTCACGCCACCCCCATGTCTTCGGCGAAACGACCGCCAAGGATGCGGAAGCCGTTCTCGCCCAGTGGGACGATATAAAACAGCGCGAGAGGGGGCTTAAGTCCCTGCCCCAAAACAGTATTTTGGATGAGGTCCCCGTCAACTTTCCGGCCCTGATGAGGGCGCAAAAGCTGCAGAAAAAGGCCTCGAAAGTGGGCTTCGACTGGCCGGACGCACAACAGGTTTTCGACAAGATTGAAGAAGAGATTATTGAGTTAAAACAAGAGATTAAAGCAAACTCTTCAAGTAAAATAGAAGAAGAGTTCGGTGACCTGTTGTTTGCATTTGTAAATCTCGGGCGCAAGCTTGGCGTGGACTGTGAAACGGCGCTGACGAAGTGCAATCAGAAATTCTACAGGCGTTTCAATGGCATAGAGCGTGAAGTTAAAGCTCAATCTAAGGATATGAAAGATTGCACGCTTGAGGAACTTGAGGCGATCTGGGTCGCACAGAAGAACAAGGAAAAGGCGGCCTAGCCCCCTATCTAATTCCAAAAAAACCGAGAGCCGTTTGTACCTTGGCTGTCACATCATGACCCAGAATTTCAAGGCGCAGGCCCAGATTTGTTTTCAGTGAATTGAATTCACGCGCCAGTTCACGGCTTTCGTCCATTGAGCGGTAATGTTGCGCGGACTGGGCCTGGTGTACTCTCATAACTTCACGGGTATCTGTGAGGTTAAAGTCGCCGCTCTTGCGTACGGCATCTCTCCACGCCACGGGTATGCTCATATATTTCTGGATTTTTGCAGCACAGATATCGGTCTGCGCATCTTCGGCTTCTGCGGCATCTTCGAATGCAGCGGCGGCTTTCTTGTGCTGAGCGGCCGCCGTAAGTCGTGCGGCTAACAAATCGCGCTTACCGGCGGCTCGTTCGCGATGGGCGGCACCGGGTGCGTTTTCGAGTTCGCCTAAAGAGTTCTTGGCCATATTGGTCTCCTGTTCGCTTGTTCTTATTTGAAGATAAACCCAAGGGTGCTCTGTACGGCGGCGGTCACGTCGTGGCCTATGATCTGCAGCTTCAGGCCCATGTTCTTCGAAAAGGAATTGTATTCGCGCGCAAGTTTGAGGCTTTCAGCCATTGAGATTTCATGGGCTGCGGATTGCGCACGGTGCGTTTCCATCCGTTTATCGGTGGCATCCAGATTGAAATCACCAAGCCAGCCAGGCGGAAGCCTAAAATAACAGTATATGTCCTTATAACATTCATCGGCGAAACGACGTTCATTTCTTGAGGCATTGTAGAAGGCTTGCGCTGCTTTACGGTTTTCAATAACGGCTTCTCCGTGAGCTATCAGTTGCGCCCGTTTATGAGCTGCCTGTTCGCGGTGGTACGCGCCGGGTGTGTTTTCGAGTTCGCCTAAAGAATTCAGTGCCATGCGGATCTCCTACTCAGTGTCTGTTTAACCATATAAATGCCCGGGTAATAATATGTCAAGTTATCTAGCCTTCCTTGACCTTAAGTTCCGGGAAACGGCTTTTGAACTTCTCAAGCTCTGCCGGCTCAATGGCCACGGTCAGGGTGAGCTTGTCCTCGCGGGCCTTCTTCTGGACTATCTCGGCATTGGCGTAGAGCCATGACAGGGCCTTGCCCTGCCCGGCATTGAGCGAGATCTTGACGCTGACGCGGTTCACCGAAACGATGTCCTCGACGGCCTCCAGAAGTGCTGGCAGGTTCTTCTTGCGCAGTGCCGAGACACCGATCTGCGCGCCATGGAAATCGCGGTAAATGCGCGGGCGGAAATCTTCGACCATATCGGTCTTGTTCAGCACCTCGATGATACGCGGGTCGGCGGCGTAATCGATCCCGAGATCGGTCAGCACCTTGATCACGTCCTCACGCTGGGATTCAGTATCTTCGGACGAGATATCGCGGACATGCAGGATCACGTCGGCATACTGCACCTGTTCCAATGTCGCGCGGAACGCTTCGACGAGATGCGTCGGCAGGTCGGCGATAAAGCCGACCGTATCGGAGAAGATGACCATCTGGCCGTTCGGGAGTTTCAGACGGCGCAGCGTCGGATCGAGCGTCGCGAAGCGCAAATCTTCCGCAAAGACATCCGCCCCTGTCAGCGTGTTGAACAGTGTCGATTTTCCAGCGTTGGTATAGCCGACGAGTGCGACGACGGGGAACGGGACTTTCTCACGGTTCTGGCGGCCAAGATCACGCGTGCGGCGGACTTCGATCAACTGCTTCTTGAGGCGGTTGATCTTCTCGTCGATCATACGGCGATCGAGCTCTAACTGGGTCTCACCGGGACCTCCGAGAAACCCGCCACCGGCCCGTTGCCGTTCCAAGTGGGTCCATGATTTGACGAGGCGCGACCGCTGGTAATTCAGCGCCGCGAGATCGACCTGGATCTTCCCTTCCTTGGTCTGGGCGCGTTCGCCGAAGATCTCGAGGATCAGCCCGGTGCGGTCGATGACCTTGACGTTCCAGAGCTTTTCAAGGTTGCGCTGTTGAACGGGCGAAAGATTGAAGTTGACGATGACGACCGTCGGCTCAAGCTCTTCGATATCCTTGCCGAGCGACTCGCAGGCTCCCTTGCCGAACAATGTTCCGGCGGCGATCTCATAGATCTTGGCGGCGCGTGTCTCAAGCACATCGAGGCTGATCGCATGGGCGAGGCCTTCCGCTTCTTCGATCTCGCTCTCGAGCGAGCGCACGAAATTACGCTCCCGGCTAACGATCTTCTTTTGAAAAACCGGGTGGACGATCAGGCAGGTCAGGGATTGTGATTTTTTTGTCAAATCTATTCGGTTGCGGAGCCTTCGCCTTCAACCACGGTCTCGCCTGATTCATACAGAGTCAGCGGGCCGGTCGGCATGATGGTCGAGATCGCATGTTTATAGACGAGCTGGACATGGGATTCACGGCGCAGCAGCAGCGAGAAATTATCAAACCATGTCACAACGCCCTGAAGTTTCACGCCGTTGACGAGGAACACTGTGACGGTGTGTTTGTCTTTGCGGATTTTGTTGAGGAACACGTCCTGGATGTTTTGATTTTTTTCTGATTTTTCAGCCATGAAACGGTCCTTTTTTTGTAATTTTCTTATGGTTCGTGCCGGACATTAACGGAGATTAAATACCGTATCAAGCTGTTTTCCCAGCTCTGCGCAGCCTGATGCGATCAAATCAGGGCGATACTTTTCAGCTTCCTCTAATGTACCGAAGCCGTGTGAAATAAAGGCCTTTTTACAGCCGAAATTCGCCGCGAATTCCATGTCGGTTTCAGTGTCGCCTACATACCATAATTCTAAATTAGCCGATGGCAGCGCCATTTCATTGATGGCGATCGTCATGGCTTCCGGAGCCGGCTTGTCCTTGCCCGCCCTGCCCGCGCCGACAAGCGCGGTGAAGTAATCGCCCCAGCCAAGATATTCGACTTCTTTTTTCAGATAGGAATCGCGCTTGTTGCTGATCACGCCCATCGGTATTCCGAACTTTTGCATATGGGCGAGAAATTCTTCAACTCCTTCCATCTTGTGCAGATGTTCGAGATGGTTTTTTTCAACCGACGCATAATATATCTGCAGCGCTTCATCCGTGCGGTCGCCGAACATCTGCGGAAAAGTTTCGCGCGATGACGTGCGGATTCTTTTCTTGCCGTCCTCGATCGTCCAGGTCGGCATATTGAAATGGACGAAAACATCGTTGTACGCCTTGGTCAGGACATGGATCGTATCGACGAGCGTGCCGTCCCAGTCGAATAAAAGAGCGATGTTTTTAGAAGGGTGCGTCATGGCGGTATCCTAGCGATTTCATTATGCGTACACAACGTACTTACCGTCATGCCGATGGAAATCGGCATCCAGATAGGACGAGGTTTCTGGATACCGGCTTTCGCCGGTATGACGAAACGGGGATGGGATTGGGGTGACGGCTTTAAAGGTGGGTTCTTACTAGTTTGTTCGTCGATTTTCGTGGCTAATTTTATTTTTTGTGCAGCGATGGCCATACGCATGGACAAGCGTTGTGCCTTGAGCGCCATTTTGAAGGCGGCGGGGTTTTGGCTGGCGAGCAGCGAACGAAACAGGCGGTCGAGCTGGAGGGCTTTATGTTCGAGAAGGTCTGCGGCGGAGGATGAGCTATGGGGAGTTCTCAGCAGTTCAAGAATTTCGGCGATCTGGGTGAGGTTCAGGCGGGTCATCTTATCCTTTTTATCGCAGAGTATAGGATTAAATTCCCAAAATGTCAAGCGTTTGTTGACTAAATTATGAAAAAGTGGTTTGTGGTGCAAACAGCATTTTATTAGGAGACTGCGTAATGGGAAGACAATCAGAAAATTCAGGCATGGGCGGTATTGCCAAGGTGTCACTTATAGTAGCGGGGTTGGCTGGAGCAGCCTTTCTTACTGCTTGCACACACGAATGTGCCAAGCCTGAAAATGCAGATCTGGAAGCATGCCAGGCTCCAGCTGCGCGCACTGAATCAAATAGCTCGTCTTCAAGTGCTGATAAGCCGCGGAAAAGCGATGATACATATCAGAAAGCCTGGATTATGCCGGGCACCGGGATGCGTTAAATTTTTTCATCGCAATTTTGATTCAGCATCATGCCTATGAAAATCGGTATCAGGATGACAGGAAGGTTTAACCACAGAGGACACAGAGGAAGCAGAGAAGTTTTTTTATTTATCATCCGTGTTCTCTGTGTCCTCTGTGGTTCAAAAAAAGATCCCCGCCTTCGCGGGGACAGCATTTAATTAATGTAATGATTCTTCCTGCTTTCCCCGCGAAAGCGGGGATCTTGGGGTGAGTAGATATTACGCGCTGATGCGGATGACTTCGGCGGAGGTGGATTCTTCCGGGTCGCGCTCGGATGTGGTGATGTTCAAGGATTTCAGCTTGCGGTGAAGCGCGGAGCGTTCCATGCCGACGAATTGCGCGGTTTTGGAGATGTTGCCGCCGAAGCGGTTGACTTGGGACAAAAGATATTCGCGTTCGAAAACTTCACGCGCTTCGCGTAGCGGCAGCGAGATAAGATCCGCGCCCCACTCCGTTTTCAGTGTACCCGGTACGGTCTGTGAGATTTCCGGCGGGAGATCTTCGGTCTGGATGGATTCAGGATTGTTGCCACCCATGATCATCAGCCATTCGATCAGATTCTTTAACTGACGGATATTGCCCGGCCATGAATAGGCCTGCAGCGCCATCATCGCGGAAGCCGAGAAAGCACGTTTGTGCAGGCCGATATGCTTGACGTTATGTTCCATGAAGAAATCGATGAGCTCAGGAATATCGTCCATGCGTTCGCGTAAAGCCGGAACCTGTACCGGCACGACGTTCAGGCGGTAGTATAAATCTTCGCGGAACGTGCCGTTCTTCGTGGCATCCAGCAGGTTCTTGCTGGTCGAGGCGAGAATACGCACATCGCCCTTGATCTGTTCGTTGCCGCCGATGCGGGTAAAAGTCTGGTCCTGAAGCGCGCGGACGATCTTGCCCTGCGTTTCAAGCGGCATGTCGGCGACTTCATCGAGAAGCAATGTGCCCTGATCGGCGCGTTCAAGCACGCCGTTATGGATGACACCCTTGTCTTCCGATCCAAAGAGTTCGATCTCGATGCGGTCGGGATTGAGAATGGCGCAATTGAGCACGACGAAAGGCCCGGCGGATCGCGCGGAATTTTTGTGAATGTAACGGGCGGCGACTTCCTTGCCGGCACCGGAGTCGCCGGTGATCAGGACGCGGCTGTTCGCTGGGGCGACTTTGCTAAGCGTATTTACAAGCGTCTGGATTGCGTGGCTGTGGCCCTGCAATGTGCTCGCAGGTTCGGCCTTGATGCGTAAAGCCTCGTTTTCCTGGCGCAGGCGCGAGGTTTCGAGCGCTCGTTCGATCATCAGCAATAAGCGGTCGGTTTTAAAAGGCTTCTCGATGAAATCGTAGGCGCCCTGACGGATGGCGGCGACGGCCGTTTCAATCGTGCCGTGACCTGAAATCATCACGACGGGAAGATGCGGATGATCGGCTTTCACCTGTTCAAGAATGGCGAGGCCGTCGAATTCGGAATTTTGCAGCCAGACATCGAGCACGACAAGCGACGGCGTGCGTTCGGAAATCTGCGCGAAAGCCTGCGCGGCGTTTCCTGCCTGACGCGTCGAATAGCCTTCGTCTTCCAGTATGCCCTGTATCAGGGCCCGGATGTCGGCTTCGTCATCGATAATGAGAATATCTTTTGCCATACACTATGCTGCGTTCGTACTCATAATTTCATGCGCCTGATCCTGGCGGCGGGGGAAAACGAGAGACACTGTCGCCCCCTCCATGATCGGCCAGCCCTGAAGCGTCACCGACTCAGGTTTACCGAATATAATATGACCGCCATGGTCCTCCATAATCTTTTTTACAATTGCGAGGCCTAAACCTGTGCCTTTTTCTCTTAAAGTCACGTATGGCTCGGTTAAACTCTGTGGATCGCGGTCTTTTGGCAGGCCCAGACCGTTATCGGCGACCAAAAGCGTCAAATTTTCATCCCCGGCCGACCGGGCCAGCCCGACGACGACATGTCCCTGAAAATCCCCGTCTTCGTCTTTTTTCTTTTCATCGACGGAGTCGAGAGCGTTTTTCAGGATATTCGTAAAAGCCTGACGGATTTGCTGGGCATCACATATCGTATGTTTATCGCTTTCGTCCATAAAAATTTCGAGCCTGACCTGATGTGCGGCTTCGCGGTTGAGCGTTACGATTTCCTGCATGAGTTTGCCGATATCGTGGTCTTTCATCACGGGTTCGGGCATGCGCGCGAAGTTTGAGAATTCGCTGACCATGTGGCCGATATCGCCGACATGGCGGACGATGGTATCGATACATTGTTCGAACACGCCCTGATCGTCGTCGGGGACCGTTTTGAGATATTTGCGTTTAAGCCGCTCGGCTGAAAGCTGGATCGGGGTCAGCGGGTTTTTGATTTCATGCGCGATGCGGCGCGCGACATCGGCCCACGCGGCCTTGCGCTGCGCGGATTGCAGGTCGGTAATATCGTCGAATGTGATAACCGCGCCGTGGTCTTCATCGCCTATCAGTTCGATCGCCACGCGGATCAGGAAGATGCGGCGCGAGCCGTCCGGCAAGATGTACGGGCATTCAAAATTATGGGTGCGGCTCGGTTTCAGATAGGACTGGTCGAGAAAATCGCGCGCTTCGGGCAGGATTTCATAGATGCTCTCACCGACCAGCGTTTCGGGATCTTTTTTCAGGAAGTCGCAGGCGGAGCTGTTGCTGATCGTGATCTGGCCGTTGCGGGTGATGCCGAGAATTCCCGAGGTGACACCGGCGAGAATTGTCTCGGTAAAGCGGCGACGCTGGTCGAGTTGTGCGTTGGCTTCGATAAGTTCTTCGCGTTGCGTCAGGATCTGCGATGTCATCTTGTTGAATGAGCGACCGAGATAGTCGAATTCTTCAAGGCCGGAACTCTCCGACGCTTTCGCGCTCAGGTCGCCTTTACGCACCTTGTCCGAGGTTTCGATCAGGTCGCTGATCGGGTATGAGAATTTACGCGCGAAGGTCAGGCCGAACCACATCGAGGCTAAAAGCAGGACGAGCGCGACGACGCTATATATAAGAGTGACGGTCAGGCGCAATCCGGAGTAGCGCGCGGCGACTTCTTCGTATTTCTGGACGGCTTCGCGTGTTGCGGCCAAATGGTTCAGCACATTGGCTTCGACCGGGCGCCCGACGAACAGGTAGGTGTCGGCGAGATTCTGGATCTTTATCAGCGCGCGGACGCGGTCGTCTTCGATATCGGTGAGGATCATCACCTCGCCCTGATTGGCGCGGTCGATGGCGAAATCGGGGATGTCTTTCACTTTGAAATCGTCGGCGACTTCGGTCTGGATCAGGACTTTATCGTCGTTGCCATTAAAGAGAAAAACTTCCGGCAGGTTACGGATGACGGACTGGGTTTTGACGTAGCGTTCGAAGCCCGTCGGATCCGTATAGAATTTCCCCGACTCGCGGTTCAGATCATTCGCCATCGCCAGAATATCGGCGCGGATGATCTGATGGTGTTCTTTCAGATAGGATTCCGCGACGGCGCGGGATTCCTGGACGGCGGTCTTCACGCGATCCGAAAACCAGGATTGCACACCGTAGTGAAAGAAGAACAGCGAGAAGATCATCATGATGACGGCGGGTGCCATCGCGACAAGGCCGAACGTGTAGACGAAACGCATATGGATTTTAGAGCCGGGTATCCCCTGCTTCCACAGCGCGAATAAAGATGTCACGCGGCGGGCGACGATAATGCCGAGCGAGAGAAGAATGATAAGGTCTATATTGAGAAGCCAGATAACGATATCGGGATTGGTGCCGAAAGGCGGCATCGATTTGAGCGCGGCATAGGTCGCGATTCCCGCCATGAATCCGGCGAGCGCAAGGCCGAGCGCGAAGCGTCCTTCCCATGTCGAGCCAAATCTGTGGCGCAGTCGCCAGAGCCTTGCCGGGAGGGGTCGGTCGGTTTTTTTGCTTTTGTGAGATATAACCTTCATAAAAGGCTTGTTTTTCCTTTATTAACGGGGAAATATCCCGCTTTATAACGAAAAAGGCAAGAAAAACAAAGTCATGGCTGATTTCGCCGTTATCATCGTCGCCGCCGGGACCGGATCCCGCGCCGGAGAAGGCCTTCCGAAGCAATATAGGAGCCTTAACGGCAAGCCTGTCCTGCGCCGGACGGTTGAGGCATTCCTGCAATGCGCGGGACTTAAAACCATTCATGTCGTTATCAATAAGGACCATGAGGCTCTCTACCGCGAGGCGGTCAAAGGGCTCGATCTGCCCGAACCGGTGATTGGCGGCGCGACGCGCCAGCAAAGCGTGGCCAACGGCTTGAAGGAAATCGCCGGGATCGGCGATAAAACGCCGGTGCTGATCCATGATGCCGCCCGTCCCTTTATCGAGCGCGAGACGATTTACGCCTGTGTGCGGAAACTGGAGACGGCGCAGGCCGTCACCGTTGCCGTGCCCGTCGCCGATACGTTGCGCAGAGCGCAAGGCGCGACTTTTGCGGAGAGCGTCGACCGCAATAATCTATGGTCGGTGCAGACACCGCAGGGTTTTCATTACGGCATTATAAAGCGCGCGCATGAGACATTGAGGGACGAATATACCGACGACAGCCAGATGGTGTCCGAACTCGGTATAGTCGTTGAAATAGTCGAAGGCAGCCGCCGCAATATCAAGATCACAACAGAAGATGATTTTAAAGCTATGGGACAGACGCGCATTACAAAGACCGGGCTTGGCTATGACGTTCACGCTTTTGGCGAGGCATCGGATAAAATCCGTATCGGCGGTGTCGATATTCCGCATACGAAAAAACTGCTTGGGCATTCGGATGCCGATGTCGTTTTACATGCGATCACCGATGCGATTTACGGCACGATAGCAAGCGGTGATATCGGGTCGCATTTCCCGCCGTCTGATATGAAGTTCAAGAATATGGATAGCAGCATCTTCCTGAAACAGGCGGTCGAGGAACTGACGCAAGCGGGTGGCGAGATCGTGCATATCGATACGGTTGTTATCTGCGAAGACCCGAAAATAGGCCCGCACAGGGATAAAATCCGTGAGAGCATTGCCAGCATATGCGGCCTGGAGGTAAAGTCGGTCAGCGTTAAAGCCACCACCTCCGAAGGCCTCGGTTTTACAGGGCGCCGCGAAGGAATAGCCTGCCAGTCACTCGTCACCATAGAAATCGACCGATGATAAACAAAGCCATAGAATTATTCGAAAAAGAAAAAGTCCGGATTTTCACGAAAATCCATCAGCAGCTCACCGAGCGTAAAACGATCGGCAAATCATTGAATTTTAAAAATCCATGGATATTGATTGCCACCTGGTTCGGTTCGGGCGTGTTCCTGCCCGCGAGCGGCACATGGGGCACGATTGCGACGATCCCTTTCGTCATCCCTTTGTGGATCTTTGGCGGCAAGCTGGCGGTGGTTGTGTTTCTGATCGTCGTGTTCTTCCTCGGCCTCAAGGCAAGTGCGGTTTTTGAAAAAGAAACAAACACTCATGATTCCGGTCTTATCGTCGTCGATGAGGTGATCGGTTTCACCATCGCAGTGCTTGCGCTGAATTCGCATTCATCGATGTGGGTGTTTATCGCCTTTGTCCTGTTCCGCGGGTTTGACACGATGAAGCCATGGCCTATTTCATGGATAGACAGCAATACACAGGGAGCCTGGGGCGTGATCGCGGACGATCTGGCCGCAGGTGTCGCAACAGCTTTGGTCATACTGGGGTTACAATATGCACACATCTTTGGCTAAGCAGACGATCAAGATTTTGGAGCAGAAAAACATGATGCTGGTGACAGCTGAATCCTGCACCGGCGGCATGATCGCATCGGCCATCACCGATATTTCGGGCTCGTCGCAGATTTTCGACCGCGGGTTCGTGACCTATTCGAACGAAGCCAAGATCGAGCAATTGAAAGTCTCCCCCGCCACGCTCGACAAATTCGGCGCGGTGAGCGAAGAGACGGCGCGCGAAATGGCGGACGGCGCCTTGCAGGCCACCAGCAAATCGCAGGTATCGATCGGCGTGACCGGTATTGCCGGACCCGGCGGCGGATCGGCGGACAAGCCTGTCGGACTTGTTTATATTTCGATCGGCTCGCTCGACGACGACACGCTGGTCTTCAAACATGTTTTCAAAGGCGATCGCGGTGAAATTCGCGATCAGGCCGTCACGGCTGCGTTCAATCATTTGCTGAAGGTTTTATCCGCATGAAAATCCTGATCTGTTCCGGCGGCGACCATAATTACTTCCCGCTCCTGCGTGAGATGATTTATTCGGTCAAACGTTTTCACCAGTCCGGCAATATAGAATTCGCGATTATCGACGGCGGATTGTCGAACGACGACCGCGAATGGCTGCGCGCGAACGTCCAGCATGTCCACGCACCGGAATGGCCGAGCAGGACCGCAGAAAAAAAGGCCGGCGGCAAGAATTACCTGAAATCATGTGTCTGTCGGCCATGGCTCAATACCTATTTCCCCGGCTACGATCTTTATATCTGGCTTGATGCCGATACCTGGGTGCAGAACTGGGAAGCGATCGAGCTTTATATCCGCGGCGCGATGACAGGTAAACTCGCCGCCGCCGGACAGGTGGATCGCGGCTATCCGCGCTCGACGCGCATCAAATGGTTCGGTCCCCTGCCCATCAAGCTAAGCGGTTTTTATTTCAGCAACGCCAAGCGCGCATTCGGCCTGTCAGTCGCAAAAAAACTTTTCCCTTTCCATGTATTACAGGCAGGCGTGTTCGCCCTGCGTGGAGACGCGCCGCATTGGGCACACTGGCAGGGTCTTGTTTTAAAAGCGGTGAAGCGCGGAAAGGTATTCACGGCAGAGCAGCTCTGCATGGGCGTGATGTGCCATCTGGATGGTTTGCCGGTCGAAGTGCTGCCGGCCTGGACCAATTGGCTTTGCGAGTTCGCGCCGCCGCTCGATACGGTCAAAGGACAGTTCGTCGAGCCATTCCTGCCCAATCACCCGATCGGCATCATGCATATTTCAGGCTTTGATGATATGCGCCGCGACCGTTCCGTGAAGACGGAGCTTTCGAAATTGAACGGCGAGATTTATCAGGGCAGCCTGCGCACGCCGTTTTATAATGGCGAGACGAATGAAGTTTTGCGGGATTCGTCGTTGAGCGCGTGATCAGATCTCCGCCTTCGCGGGGATGACAGTAAGAGTTTTTCACCGCGAAGAGCGCGAAGTTATAGGGAAGTGACGCGAAGATTAAATATTACTTCGCGTCACTTCGTCTTCTTCGCGTACTTCGCGGTGAAAATGGATTGTTTGGCTTTGCTCGCAATGACAGGTCAGGGTTTCAGAAGAACTCTTGCAGTGACCGACAGGCTGACGGTTTGTTCGCCGGCTTCGGCGACTGGGGCGGCCATTGGGGCGGCAGAGCCTGCGGCCATGTCCATGCGGGCGGTTTTAAACATCACCGGCACCGGCGGATATGGGTTCGAGCCATCGACATTCACTTCGATGATATCAAAGCTGCTTTTGCCGAGAGCCTTTGCCGCGAGATCGGCCTTTGTCTGGATTTTCTTCAAAGCCGCCGTCATCAGGTTATCGCGATAGGCTTCGGCCTGTTCCGGCGATAAAGCGTAGTTAAGCCCGTTCATCACAAAACCCATATCCTGAATTTTACCGACGAGATCAAGAAGCTGCGCCTGATCCTTGCTTTGCAGATCGATTGTCTGCGAGCCTTTCCAGACCAATCGCGCCGCGCGTTCCTTGGCGCTCAGCGGCTGGGGCGGCTGCGGGTTTGGATCGTAGGAGTAAACGTTATACTGGCCGGTGCTGGTTTTTACTTCTTTCACTCCCTTGGCAAGATCGACGGCTTTTTGCATGGACTTGTTGATCTCATCCTGAAGTTTCTTCGCATCCTTGCCTTCAACTTCAATACGCAGGGATGCCTGCAATAAATCCTGTTTCAGATCCGTCTGTTCGGTAGCTGAAAGAGACAATACCGTCTGGCCTGGTTCTATTTTAAGCCCGTTCTGAACTTCCTGGGCATAAGCGGTCGGGGAAATGGCGAATAATAAAGCAGCGGTCAGAATGGTTTTTTTCATGAATAGCTCCTCCAGGTTTACTTTAATTTTTTACCACAGCGCACACAGAGATCACAGCGTTCCTTTTATCGTCATGCCGATGAAAATCGGCATCCAGAGGGAACGAACCATCTGGATACCGGCGTTCGCCGGTATGACAGGAGAGGTAAATTCTATGAATATAGTTTTTTCGCCCGTTCTTCAAAGGCCGTCACCATGCGTTTGACGACTTCGTTGAAAAAAACGCCCATCAGGCCCTGGAAAAATGCGTTACGGAATTCAAAGTCGACATAGAAATCGATCGTGCAGCCGCCATCCGCGCGCGGGATAAAAATCCACTTATTGGAGAGATATTTGAGCGGCCCTTTCAGATATTCGACACGGATCGCACCGGGACGTTCCAGAATGACTTTGGAGGTGAATTTTTCACGAACCATTTTATAGCCGATAATGAGATCGGCATAGAAAACGTCCCCTTCCCGTTTTGTAATGCGGGAGGACAGGCACCAGGGCAGGAAATCAGGATATTTATCGACATCCGCCACCAGGGCAAACATTTGCTCGGGCGTATAGGGAAGGTCTCTTTTTTCGGCATGGGTCGGCATAGCGAAAAGGACTATACCCAAAAATTCCGGAAATAACAGAAACTTGTTTAAGGGTGGTATTCCTGGCCGTTTGTCGTGATGACCGGCGGAACGTAGTATCTGGCAAAAATCTCGGCATCGTATTTGCGGATTTCATGGGCGAACTGGACGATATCGTGGCCGGGCGGAATCGCTTCGTTCAGGGTTGCAAGATAATACGGGATGGTGATGCCGTATAATTTCTGGCGGCTTTCGGACGGGTTGTCCTTGTTATTGTCCAATGTGTCGACAAATTTTTTCTCGGTCGCCATGTGCCGGTTTGTGACACGCATAGAATAATTAAGGTAAGGTTCGCCTGTTTCCTTCGTCAGCGCAATCAGATCGTCGATACAGTCATTGTCGAACTGGAGAAAACGCAAATCGTCGATATGCCAGTTGTCATCCGGGTTTGGAAATTTCTTTTCAAATACATCATGCAGATAGCCGGTGATCATGCCATTGACGGATTCAGCGATGTTAAGTTGCGGGAAATAAATATGAGGTTTTGCAACTCGCAGCACATGTTCGAAATAATCTTCGCCGCTTCTGCGGAATTCTCCGGCGTGCACAAACCGGGCAATCATTTCAGCCGCTTCGAGATGATCGATCTCGTTGCGATCGAGCTGGGCCTTGAGCATGCAGATGAATCTGCTTTTTGAGGAATGCAGAAGCACCGGAGAAAGTTTTCCGGCAGTTTTTTGAAAATCGGTACCAATATGTGCCCGTATATTCATAAGTCCTCTTTGCGCACCGAACATATAAATTCGCGGCACCGCAAAGTCAAACTTTTACTGGATAGCAAATGCTTATTCAGCAGCCTCTAATACGCGAGCCTTGCGTGCCGCGCGGAGCTTCTCGAAATCCTCTCCGGCGTGATGCGAGGAGCGTGTCAGCGGGCTTGCGGAAACCATCAGGAACCCTTTGGCCTTGGCCAATTTGGTAAGCTGTTCGAATTCTTCCGGAGTCCAGAAGCGGTCGACCGGCGCATGTTTGGGCGAAGGCTGGAGATACTGGCCGATGGTGATGAAGTCGATATTGGCGGCGCGCATATCGTCCATGACCTGCGCTACCTCTTCCTTCGTCTCACCAAGGCCGACCATCAGGCCGGATTTTGTGAATTGCTGCGGGTCGACTTCCTTGACGCGCTCTAACAGGCGGAGCGAGCGGAAATAACGCGCACCCGGGCGAATGGTTGGATAAAGGCGCGGCACGGTCTCCAGATTATGATTGAAGACATCAGGCTTGGCTTTGATGACAGTATCGATTGAAGTCATGTTACCGCGAAAATCGCCGGGCAGAATTTCGATCGTGGTATCAGGTGCCTTATAACGGATCGCGGCGATTGTTTTTGCAAAGTGATCTGCGCCGCAATCTTCGAGGTCATCGCGATCGACTGAGGTGATGACGATATGTTTGAGGCCCATACGTTCGGCTGCGACACCGACGCGCAACGGTTCGAATTTATCGAGCGCTTCGGGTTTGCCCGTGGCGACGTTGCAGAACGAACAGGCGCGCGTGCAGATTTCACCCATGATCATAAAGGTCGCGTGTTTCTTGTTCCAGCATTCGCCAATATTCGGGCAGCCGGCTTCTTCGCAGACGGTGGTAAGTTTGTGTTCCTTGACGATCTGTTACACGTATCCAGTCCGGCTTCGTTCCCATCGGGCGGTCCGGGTTTTTCTGTTTTTCAGGGTGCCGCTTGGCGCGGTCGAGAAGGTCTGGATTGTAGGTCATTTCAGGGTTATCTTTATCAGAAAAGGGCAGGAAAAGGACATAAAAACTTACATTTGCATAGTCCGTGTAAAAATAATGAAAAAGGATTCAAGCTTGTCGTGTCGACGGGATTGTACGAACGGCAGGCGGAATACAGCGTTCTCTTTATCAAGCGTGAGCGTGGGTTATATGAGTTCGACCCCTTTCATATAAAAACCGAAAATGATATTCCCAAAGAATCCGTTCCCGGCATGATCGCCGCGCGCTCCAGTCAATTCAGGCAGAAAGATCGTGTCTATATTGATGGTGAATTTAGCGAAGTGAAAACCGGTCCGCTGGGTCTGGAATATCACATAAATCACTAACTTATTGAAAATAAGCGCAAATCAGCGATTGTTTGACGATGCATGGCAGTTATGTTAATTTGACATAACTAGATATCAAAAAGGGAGTGTGTCATGTTAAAAACTACAGTTGCTGCATTTGGATTATCTGCCGCCCTTGCCGGTGGTCACGCCGGTGCCTCCGCATTCGATCCTAATGACCCGGTTGGTCTGGGTGCCGCCATGAAGCAGGCAAACGGGTTTTTATACGGTATCCGGGATGACAGTGTTACGAGTGTCAAGATAACGCCCCAAATCAACGCCTGTTTGCGGACACATAAAATTTTTACCGATATCGCCAAGCTGCCTGATCAAGAGATCTCAATGGCGTTTCCCAAGAATGACCCGACGCTGTCGGCTGTCATTTCCGGGCAAGAAAGAACTGCTTACTTCCTGAACAAGACACAATCGATGGCGGCCTGGAGTTGCGCGGGCAATCCGCAGGTGCCGCCTGCTCCTTCGCC
>JBEHYB010000001.1:0-83904 GCA_048498395.1 Pseudomonadota bacterium | reverse complement strand
GACGTAGTCGTCCTCGACATAGCCGTTCCAGCTCGGCGCAGCGGCATGGCCGAACCCCGGCAGCACCGCCAGCACCCCCATCAACCAGGCGAACCAACCGTCCATCGCTGCCTCCTCACGTCGCCATGAACCCGCGCTCGCGCTGCGGCGCGCTGAGCCCGTCAGCCGAAAATAAGCAAGGGCCCAAAACCTGATACCTACGTTCTTTCAACCGAACTGACCCGATCCGGTAACGGGCAAGGCAAGGCATATATTGATTTGATTTATGAGCCTGTTAGCGGAGAACCGGCTCAGATTGGCAAACGAAGAACCGTCTATATATATCGCGAAATAGATAAGTTGCATTTTGAATATCAATTCTCGCTTCCTGCCGGCGCTGGTCCAGGAAGTAAAATAAAGTTACATCTTCTTAGTGGAGATCCATCTAATCCGGCACCTGTTACCGAGGTGTCTCTCGCCATTCCCTGATCAGGGAGTCTTTGGCCCTATCCTGGGGTCACATGTCTAAAGTCTTATTCGGAGACTGAATGTAAGTGAAAGTGTCATCAATCGCCTTTTGTAGGGCGATTGTTTTGAGTCTGTGTTTACTGCCTACCAGCGGCCTTTTTGCTATGGCCGCTGAAAGCCCGACTGCGCCTATTTCTATTGAAAATAACGCGGACCAGATTTCGGCTGACGAACAATTGGAAATAGAAAAGAAAATACAAGAGTCAAAGACTCAAGATGTGATCGAACTAACCGAAGATGGTGAGATTAATGTCGGATTGAAAGTTAGCGGCACTCCCATCGATCAAAGTATGACCATCTTTCTTCCAACGGGAGACGCATACGGAGACGTACTTATCCCCTTAGGCGAATTTGCAGATATCCTAAGTCTAGCTATCAAGGTAAATCCGGGTGACAAAAAAGCAGAAGGATTTTTTGTTAAAGAAGAAAATACATTTCAACTGGATTTGAATTCAAATGAGGTTCTAGTCAAAGGCAAGAAACGAGCCTTATCTAAGAATGAAGCAATAATATATGGCAATGATATCTATGTAAGGGCCGCCTCAATTCAAGAATGGTTTGATATCAATCCCGTTTTTGATATGGGACAACTGATTGTAGACATTCGCCCGCACGATGAATTGCCTTTCCAGGAAAGAGCGGCGCGCCTTGCCAATGCCAAGAAACATGAAAAAGTATTCAGAAGAGATCCTGTCAGGCCTGAAAATGCGGAGCTTGCGCCGTATAAGACATTCAGCTTTCCATCGTTGTACCTGACAAATTCTGTGGGCCTGCAGGCAAATAATTCAGGTACCAATTTTCTAGGTTTTTCAACTTTACAGGGAAATCAGGACATTGCGAAATTCGAGACCAGTTATACTTTCTCGGGAAGGTATTCCAAAAATGATGACGATACGCCCGAATTAAATACTTCCCGCATAACGTTCCAAAGACGCGACCAGTTAAAGAATTTACTTGGTCCGCTCCATGCCGGTAAGGTTGCATTGGGCGATATTTCTTTTCCTAGCGTGCCTCTGTTCCTTGGGGGAGACCGCGGATCTGGCGTATTGATTTCATCTGATCCTCGCCTTGGTAATAACTACGCCAATAACTCGGATAATTTTATTCTCGATGGCGATGCGCCTGTAGGATATGACGCTGAACTTTATCGCAATGGTGCTTTCATTGACTTTCAACAAATAGGACCCGATGGAAGATACTCTTTCGAACACGTGACCCTCACACCGGGATTCAATAATTTTGAAATAATTCTTTATGGGCCGCAGGGGCAGAAAACCGTTATTAACCGGGCAGTCACAAGGGGCTCGCGCCAGCTCAAGAAGGGTGAATTGCAATATGATTTTGCAGCAGGCATGCCGCACACTGATTTCCTTCCATTACCTAAGGATGCAAGCAAAGATTATACTGCAGGGGCCAGTGGCCAGCTATTCTATGGATTTAGTGATCTTTTTACGATGGGAGCCAGCGTATATTCCGGCCCTGAAGCTGCACAATCCACTGCGTATGATCCTTTCAACGTTACGCCAGAAATTTCTTCTAATAATACCGCACCTTCTGTCAGATCTTCCGGTGCGGCATTATCTGCCTCATCGTCATTTTATGGGATCAATGTGCAAGGGCAGGCTCTTGTAGCGGATAGGGGTAGGAGCGCGTATGAAACATCAGCAAACACCAATGCATTTGGTGCAAATTTGGGGATTTCACACACAACGTATAAAAATTTCCTAGTTAATAATCAGGAAGTTAAAGATCAATCAACGTTTTCGATCTATCGAGGCTTTGGTGGAGTTAATCTTGGCTTGGCTGTCGATAAAACAAATTATCTAGATAAAGAAAGCCAATTGAGCTTTGACAATACAATTTCATTCAGCTTCAAGGGCATTAGCATTTATAACGACCTTGTCAAAACATATTCGAAAGATCCGGGTGCGGAGGATTTTTATGGTGAGATTGCTGCGGCCACTACGCTGCCGAGTAATATCAGGTTTCGCGCTGGCTTGAGTTATAATCTGGACCCGGAAAGCACTAACCGTTATCGACAATTCAGTTTCAGCGCCCAGAAAAGTCTTTCTGATAGAACCAGTCTCCGCTTAGAAGGAGCGCATGATTTTGCCGGAAAGGTTGATACAATTAGTGCAGCTTTAAGTAGAGACTACAGAAAATTTGGACTCGATTTGAATGCGTCAGCTAATACAGAGAATAATTATTCACTGACCGTTGGGATGCGCATGGCATTGCAGCCAGACCAGGATAATAAATATCATTTAGTTGATCCGCGCTCCGGTGGGCAGGCCGCGCTTGGTGCCCGTGCATTTATTGATAAAAATGAGAACGGTATTTTTGACCAGGGGGACAAACTTATTGAGAATGTTGCTTTCAGGACAAATACGAATGCGGATCAAATTCCTACTAATAAAAATGGAGTTGCATATCTGACCAACCTCAGTGAGGCACCTATGCGCCTTAGCGTTGTTCAAGACTCCATCCCCGACATCTATCTCGCGCCGGAATTCGATCATCGTGATTTGATCCCGCGCCGGGGTTCGACACCGATTATTGACTTCCCGTTCGTGAAAATGTCGGAGATCGCCGGTTACCTGACCCATCTCAAGGAAGGTGTCAAAGGCGTGATCGTCAAACTGCTCGCGGCGGCCGACGGCTCGCTGGTCGAGCAGACCGAGACCGACGACGACGGCTATTTCATTTTCCCGGCGGTGAAGGGCGGCAATTACAAGGTTTCGTTCGGCCTGCCGTCGCATGACGACTTCATGTCGCTTAATATTGTCCTCGATGCCAATGTCGAAGATCCGGAAGAATACAAGGTCGAGGCGAGCGACGAGCTGGCGCAGGCTGCCAAGGAAGCCGCCGCGCTGAAACCGTCCGCTTCGGCCGCCGATGCCAACGTCAACCGTATGAACGCTCCGGCCGGCGATCTGCCGAATATCGATGACCCTATTAACGAGGAAGACCTTAAGAAGCTCGACGAGAAAGCCGTCGAGAGCATTATCACCCAATAAAAGCCTTTTTGATTACATAATGCGTAAATAGTTAAAATTCCCTTTTGATTCAGGGGATTACTTGACTCGCTCCGAAAAATCAGGGCAGGATAGTACTGTTTCCGATGGAAAACAGACCGATAAACACTTGAACAGGGGAATTTGCCGGGATGACACGATCTGAGCTTATTCAAATGCTGGCTGAAAGAAATCCGCATCTCTATTTGCGGGATGTTGAGACAATCATCGACACGATTTTCGAAGAAGTAACGCAGGCCCTTATCAAGGGTGACCGCGTGGAGTTGCGCGGCTTCGGTGCGTTCTCGGTGAAAGAACGCCAGGCACGTACAGGTCGCAATCCGCGCACGGGCGAAAGCGTTTCAGTCGATGCCAAGCGTCTGCCTTTCTTCAAAACCGGAAAAGGCCTGCGCGAACGTCTGAACGCCGACGACGAATAAGCGAAGATCGACGTGACAAGGTTTTTAAGCTTAGCCTGCAAAATACTGATCACGCTGCCTGTCGTCCTGTTTCTTTTCTTTCTCACACTTAATAACCGCGACCAACTCGTAAAGCTTGACTGGTCGCCATTTAACGAACCTCTTTCCCTTTCATTGCCGATCATATTGTTTCTCGCGCTGGTGCTGGGTTTTGTCTGGGGCGCGCTTATCATGTGGAGCAATACGTTGCAGTTACGTGCCGATCGCCGCGCCTTCAAAAAGAAGATTACAGCCCTTGAAAACGCGCTCGCCCAGAAGCAGATTGATCGGGAGAAAGCATTGCGTGGTCAACCATCACAGGAGCTGATTCCATGACGAGAATTTTCTGCGCCATCGATACGCCGGATCTGGCAAAAGCTGAAAAACTTTGCGAGGCGATCTCTCAAACCAGTGCCGGCATCAAGCTTGGCCTCGAATTCTTCAATTCAAACGGTCCGCAGGGCATCTCGAAGATCCGCGATAAATTCCCGGACGTGCCGTTCTTCCTCGATCTCAAACTGCACGATATCCCGAATACAGTTGCGGCCTCAGTGCGGGCGTTGGCCAAGCTCCAGCCGGACTACCTGAATGTTCATGCGGGTGGCGGCTATGAAATGATGAAGGCCGCAAATGATGCGGCACATGAAGAGGCCGCGAAGCTGAACCTGCGTGCCGCCAAGATGATCGCAGTGACGGTCCTGACCAGTTTCGACGATGAAGGATTGAAGCTTGTCGGGATGCAGACTCCTATTGAGGGGCAGGTGATAAGACTTGCAAAACTGACGCAGGAGGCGGGACTGGCCGGTGTCGTCTGTTCGCCGCTTGAGATCAAGCCGCTGCATGACGAGCTGGGCCCGAATTTCGTGCTGATTACACCGGGTATTCGTCCCGCAGGATCGGAAAGCAACGATCAGAAACGCATCATGACTCCGAAAGAGGCATTGGATTTAGGCGCGACACATCTGGTGATTGGCCGTCCGATTACCGGGGCATCAGATCCGAAGGCTGCGATTGAGAAGATCTATCACGATCTGTAGGCGTGTTAATGCGCATCGCCTGATGCTTGACCTGTGCCTGCCAGCCGTCATTCGGAAGGGCTTTATTTAAGTAGTAGTAAAGCGTTTCAGCGAATTTCTCACCGGCCGATTTGAAACCATTTTTCGCAGATGGATGGCTGATCACCCAGAACTCGCTGTTCAGGTTGCTGTTTGAAGCATGGGTATTGCGAGACTCTTTCTGGCGCAGGATAGAGACGTTCAGGCCTTCTTCCTTGCAAAAACGCAGCAGCGCCTTGAAGTGTTCCGGCTGGTCTTTCTTATAAGCGGTCATGTAATTTCCGACGAAGAAACCGTCCTGGGAAATAATGCGCTTGATATCCTCGGCACCTTCTTCGGGGTCAAGGAAGTGCATCATGTAAACGCCATCGGCAACGCGCGGCACATCCGTGCGTAAAGTCCCTTCCGGGATATCACGAGGAGTTGAAGCGGAATAACCGCGCGACTTAAGGTTGGCCACTATAGCTGGATCAATATCGATTGCGTGATAGTCAATCTTCTGATCTTTCAGCATGACGGATTCAATCAGGGGAAACGCGCCCGCGCCGAGCTCGACGAGCTGGTAGCCGCCAGCTGCTTTTGAAAAATGCTGGGTCAGCGCACCGGCGAAGATCGCTTTAATATCCTTGTTCTTGGAGCCTTCATGCGCATCGCAATGAAAATTGATCCAGCATTGATCCTCAGCTGAGATACGCTCTTTAAGCTTGATAATGATATGAGTGCCCTCATTGGAGCAGCGTTGAAATCTTGTTGGAGAAACCAGGCCTTGAACTTTAAATTCGTCGAATTTATCCTTCGGGATCGCGACAACTTGGTCCCCACTCGTACAGATCTTTCCAATCTCTAGTGCTTTTGGTTTAGAAACAGACACTTAACACACCTTACGCAGTCAACGCAGTTTTAATTATGTTAAACAAATATCTGGATCAAATCCAGAATTATTGTTGTAATTTAATTACTTAAAGCAAAGATATACTATATTAAAATACAGAACTTGAGAAAAAACAAGGTTTTTCTTGGTTTTTTAGTAAGTTTTGAGGATGGTGCCGGCTAAATAAAGGGATCCGGTGATCAGGACCCTGGCTTTGCCAGGATGAGTAGCGACCAGCATTTTGAGAGCTTCCTCGGGTCCTGCGGCCTGAGGGATCGAAAGGCGGCGTGATAATTCATCGGCCGTGAAGGCCAGCTTCTCATCTGGAATAGGGATGGCGGTCGCCGAGGTGATGAACGGCTTCAGGTGATTGAAGAACGGTTCCGGGTCTTTGGTCGTCAGCATGCCAAGGAGGAGATGCAGTGGTTTGTTGTCCTGTTCTCGCCATTGACGCACCTGATTGGCGAGTACCGCGCCACCGGCTTCGTTATGCCCCCCGTCCAGAAATAATTCCCAGCCTTCAGGCAGCAAATCAAAAAGCTTCCCGCTCGCAATTTTTTGCAGGCGTGCCGGCCAGCGCGCATGGCTGATGTCTTCAAAGTTTCGAAGGAATGACAGTTGCGGTGTGGCGAGAATTGCCATGATTGCCGCCGCAGCGTTTGCGATCTGATGCGCGCCCAAAAGACCGGGTTGCGGCAGGTCAAAATCATTTCCTTGAAAATGCAAAGTGAACCCGTTTTCAGTTCTGGTGTAGGACCATTCGTGACCGTGGCGGAACAAAGGCGCATTCATCTCTGCCGCGCGTCGTTCGAAGACTGCCATAACGCCTGTATCCAGGGCTTCCTGTGTCTGCTCGCCAATGACGCACGGCACGCCGCGCTTCATAATGCCAGCCTTTTCGAAAGCGATTTTCGGCAGCGTATCCCCGAGATGCTGCATGTGGTCAGAAGAAATATTGGTGATGATCGTGACGACCGGATTTTCAATTACATTGGTTGAATCGAGCCGTCCGCCCATGCCGGTCTCCAGCAGGCAAAGATCAGCCCTGTTTTGCGCGAAGGCAAGAAATCCTGCGCCAGTCGTGATTTCAAAAAACGTGATCGGCTTTCCGTCATTTTTTGTTTCAACGTCCCTCAGTAACTCAAGAAGCGCTTCATCAGAAATTTCACGGGATGCTACGACAAGACGTTCGTTAAATTTTACAAGATGCGGCGAGGTCATGACGTGACATGCAAGGCCTGCTTGTTCGGCGACGGCGCGGATGAACGCAAGGGTTGATCCTTTGCCATTCGTGCCGGCGACATGGACGACAGGCGGCAGTTTTAAATGCGGATTATCAAGATCTTTGAGAATTCGCAACGTGCGTTCAAGACCCGGCTCAATGGCCTTTGGGTAGAGCATCGTCAGGCGGGTGAGAATATCGTCAGTTTTATGCATGTTCCTGTCATTCCCGCGAAAGCGGCAATCCCTCTTTCATCTGGCAATAAGGGAGATCCCCGCTTTCACGGCGATGACAAAATTTGTTTATTTTTTAACGGCTTTAACCGAAGCTTTTTTATCCTGATTGGCGGCATCTTTCAGCTGACCCTTCGGAGCGGAAAAACTGTCAGCCGTGAAAACGCCGCGGCCTGAGGGCTGCAATCCCGGTTTGTCCGAAGAAGTTGACGGGCCGGTCGTGCCCGAAACTTTCGCGGCGCGGTCCTTGCGCATCAGGAGATCGAGAAGGCGCATGATGGTTTCGCGCAATTCCTTGCGGTGTACGACCATGTCGACCATGCCGTGTTCTTTCAGATATTCGGCGGTCTGGAAACCAGGCGGCAATTGTTCGCGGATGGTTTCCTCGATCACGCGTTTGCCGGCGAAGCCGATCATTGCCCCGGGTTCTGAAATATGGATGTCGCCCAGCATGGCGAAAGACGCGCTGACGCCGCCAGTCGTCGGGTCGGTTAGCAGCACGAAATAAGGGAGTCCGGCATCTTTTACCATTTGCACCGCGATTGTCGTGCGCGGCATTTGAATAAGGGACAACATGCCTTCCTGCATGCGCGCGCCACCCGAAGCAGGGATCGCGATCAGTGCCGCGCGTTTCGCAACGGCCGCTTCGGCTGCGCGAACGAGGCCCTCACCAACGCCCGCGCCCATCGAGCCACCCATGAAATCGAAATTGAAAGCGGCGATAACGACAGGAATTCCGCCCATCGTGCCTTCGCCGACCATGATACCGTCGCGTTCGCCGGTTTTCGTCTGAGCTTCTTTAAGACGGTCCGCGTATTTTTTCTTGTCGCGGAACTTCAAAGGATCTGCGGCGACTTCCGGCACGCGTACGCGCGCATAGGTGCCGTTATCAAACAGACTCGCCAGGCGATCGGTCACCGCGAACTTCATATGATAGCCGCAATGCGTGCAGACATTCATATTCTCGGCGAGATCTTTGCTGAACAGCATACCGTTGCAGCCCGGGCATTTTTCCCAGAGATTGTCAGGCACATCCTTGGCACCTACAAAGGAGCGGATTTTCGGCAGGATCGAATTGGTCAACCAGTTCATAAGTAATTCCTTATATGCGGCCTTGAGCCGGAAGCGCCGACTATACTTTAAAAGGGGGGTTAAGTGTCAAGGGAAGGCAGGCATTAATTTTCATAAAAAATTGACGATATTTAAAATTTCAGATAGGGTAAGGCTATATTTCACAGAAAGAGGCGTATTCATGAATCTCAATTCCGCATTCAAGGCTGTAGGCGATGTCACGAAACAAATGGGCGATGCTTTCATGGAAAGCCCGCTGGTTACGAATGAGCAGATCAACAAGACGGCCTGGACATTGATGACAGGCGGAGGCGTTGCCACTTATTTCGTCGGTATGGCGATGCATAATGAAGCCCTGATGATGGCCGGCCTTGGTACAGGCGGCGCAGGCAATATCGTCGGCGCTGCAGGCATGGAACATCGCGAGCGCGCGGCCAGGGTTCCCGTTCCTGTAAAAAATGACATCAAATAAATTAAATCGCAGCTTTAAGCGATCTTACAAAGGCGGCGGTGTCCGCCTTTTTTGATATCAGATCGATAAGCGCGGAACCGACGACGACACCATCGCAGATTTCCGCCATTTTCTTTGCATCATCTGCTGTCTTGATACCGAAACCTACACAGATCGGCAGTTTCGTATATTTGCGGATTTCATCAAGCGCAGGTTTCAGCTTTTCGGCAGAAGCCGAGCTTGAGCCGGTAATGCCTGCGACGGCGACATAATATAAAAATCCGGACGCGTTTTTTAAAACATTCGGCAGACGTTTGATGTCGGTCGTCGGTGTCGCGAGACGGATGAAATCAAGACCGTTATTTCTGCACGGGATGCAAAGCTCATCTTCTTCCTCGGAGGGAAGATCGACGATGAGAAGCCCGTCAACTCCTGCGGCTTTTGCGTCCGTACAGAATTTTTCTGCGCCGTAGGAAAAGACGGAGTTGAAATAGCCCATCAGAACGATTGGTGTTGTTGAATTTTTTGCACGGAAAGTCTCGACCATACCGAAAAGCTTTTTGACAGTCATGCCGGAAGCCAGCGCGCGAAGGGCTGCGGCCTGAATGACGGGGCCGTCCGCCATCGGGTCGGTGAAAGGAATGCCAAGTTCGATAATGTCTGCGCCCGCATCTGGCAGGGAATTCAGAATTTCCTGTGAAGCGGCAATATCCGGATCACCGCCTACGATATAGGTGACGAGGGCCTTTTTGCCGGATTTAAAAACCTGATCAATGCGCGAAATCATATCAACTGCTTAAGACTTCGCGTGATTATTGTCCAGCCTTGAGATACGGGGAAAAAACAAAGCGCGCATCCTTGACCATATATAAAGCCCCGTCGATGCCGACATGATCGTCGTCGAAATAGAGGATTTTATCACCGTCCCCGATCTGGCAGATGCCGGATTTACAAAGAGTTTTATAGGGATAGAAGACCGGGTTGTCCTCCTCAAGCGCGGAGAAGGCGGCAAGAGTCTGCTTCTGCCTTTTCATGTAGGCATCAATTGTCGGCGGAGTACAGTCGGCGAACGCGGGGAACGCCGCCTTATGCGACAGGCAGCGCGGGACGCTGAAATCTATCTCCGGAACCGACGCGATAAATAATACTATGCGTCCATTCAGCTTCAATATTTCAGCCGTGTGATTAAGGGCGCGGTAAAACGCATCCTCCTTGCTGTCTTCGAACTCTACCTTGTCTGCGATAGGTGCCCATCGCGCGGCGAGGAATATGTATTTTATGTCCTTGTGTGCGAGAATGTAATCAAGAACGCTTTCGTTGTTTTTATGGCAAGCATCGAATTCCTCGTTGCCCCATTTATACGCGCCGATAAGACCGGGGCATGAAGTTCTTGCCATCAACATGCCCTTGAGATGTTTCTCGGCGAGGAGATCGCTTACCAGCGGCTGAATCGCGGCGGCATGGGAATCTCCCCATAAAATCGCGGAGGTTTTTGCGGCCCCCTTGTCGCCCAGATAGCAATCCGGATTGTTTTTAAACTCGTCCGTCATGCAAACATTGTAGAGCAATGGCGCATGATTATTGGCGGCTTCGGCGATTTCAAACGCGCGGCTTGAGAATCTTTGCGGCAGGCCTTTCATGCAGATAATCGCGCAAGACAGGATTGTGATCGTCACGATCGCTGCAAGGCTTGAAACGAATATTTCACGCCGTGTCAGGAACTGGCGGTTGCGCAAAGGCGTTTCGATAAAGCGCCAGCTTAAATACGAGATCGCGAAAGTCGCAACCATAATCGCGGCATAATGGGGAAGATGCATATCTTCGAATAGATAACGCGCCGCCGCGAGTAGCGGCCAGTGCCATAGATAAAGCGAGTAAGACATTTTTCCGATCAGTACGACCGGGCGGCGCGCCAGTATTTTTTCGGCAATCATAGTGTCGGGCCCGGCAAGAAGCAGAAGCCCTGCCCCGAGACAAGGGACAAGGGCGGCGATGCCGGGGAAAGATTTATCGTGGGAAAAACCAAGCCCGGCGGCAAGAAGCAGGAAGCCGGTGGAAGAAAGATAATTATTGGTACGGGAGTAGAATTTTGCGATTGGCGCAAAAGCGAGAAGTGCGCCGAAGCCGAGTTCCCAGAACCTTGCAGGAAGCATATAAAAAGCAAAAGGCTGGTTTGTGTGAACGCCGTATTCAGCAACACCAAGAGAAATCAGGCTTAGAAATGCGATCGCCAGGATGATCGTTTTTTCATTGAGATATTTATAAAGCCCCCAGAGCAATAGAGGAAAGATAACGTAGAATTGTTCCTCTACGCCAAGCGACCAGGTATGCAGTAGTGGTTTTTCGTTCGAAGCGGTTGCGAAATAATCGATGGTCTTCCAGAAAAATATATTCGAGATGGAAAACATGGCGGCAATCGCGCTTCTGCCAAGTTCAATATAGTCAGCCGGGAAAAAAATCAGATAAAGCGCGCCGAGTGTGGCAAGGCAGACAGTCGTAAGGGCTGGAAGGATGCGCCTTGCCCGACGTTCATAAAATTCTGCGAGCGAGAAATGCCCTTCGCGCAGGTCTTTCACCAGAAGCGAGGTGATAAGAAATCCCGAAAGCACGAAGAAGATGTCGACCCCGGCAAAGCCCCCATGCAAGGTTCCCGAATGCACATGAAAGAGAATGACAGAAAGGACCGCGATGGCGCGCAGACCGTCTATATCGGAGCGATATTTCAGCATTTTCTCAGGAAGCTTTCAGTGCGGGTGCCCGGTTGCCGAGATCGCTTCGCTGGCTGATCAGCTCATTTACATGATCCGGCAGAACGGGCGAGATATAATCCAGATGCCCGTATAAAGGCAATTTTGCCCCGTCGTTAAAAGCTTTCTTGAAGAAAGCTTTATTCTCCCACCAGTATTCGGGATCGACTATATCCGGAAAAACGCTGACATGCATGGGCAGGACGCTCGGCCAGCGGCGCGACAATGTCATCGTGAAGCGCGGACCCGCCGCGGCATGACCGACGCTGATCACGGTCGCGATATTCTCAAGTCCGAGCGCGTCATCGACGATCTTTTTACCGAGGACGATATTTTCTTCCGTGTTTCTGGATTCATTCTCGACGAGAATGTGGCGCGATGGAACGCCTGCCTGTTTTAAATCTTTATAGATAGCCTCGGCTTCGGTGAGGCCGCTGCGGGTTTTAACGCCGCCTGTCACGAGGATGTTATCGACTTGCCCGTCGCGGTAGAGTTTGACGGCGCGGGCAGCGAGCTCGGGTGCGATTTCACGGTTTCCAAATACAAAGGCAAGATCGGCACAGGAAAGCAGATCAGTGTCCGCAGGGATCATCAGGTTTGTGGCAGCTTGACGGAAGACGTTGTTCACGAGGGCCCTTCGCGGGTAGACAAATCAGGTTACAGAACTATACCCAGTTTTTGCGCCACTGTAAAAATGTCTTTATCGCCGCGGCCCGACAGACAAAGAATGATGATGTCGTCAGGTTTGAAGGTACGGGCGATCTTTTTGAGATGCGCATAGGCATGGGCGCTCTCAAGTGCCGGGATGATGCCTTCGAGACGGGTCATTAATTGAAACGCTTCCAGGGCTTCATCGTCTGTAATCGATACATATTCGACGCGGCCCATATCATAGAGCCATGAATGTTCGGGGCCGATACCGGGGTAATCAAGCCCGGCCGAGATCGAATGCGCCTCGGCGATCTGACCATCCGCATCCTGTAAAAGATAAGTTTTATTGCCATGCAATACGCCCGGACGGCCGCCATTAAGGCTTGAGGCATGCAATCCCTTGTCGATACCGTAACCGCCCGCCTCGACACCGATGATGCGAACAGTGCTGTCGTCGAGAAAGGGATGAAACAGGCCGATGGCGTTGGAGCCGCCGCCGATGCAGGCGACGAGCGCGTCAGGCAATCGTCCTTCGCGTTCTAATATCTGTTCGCGCGCCTCAATACCGATCACGCTCTGGAAATCGCGTACCATCATCGGGTAGGGATGCGGTCCGGCGGCGGTGCCGATAATGTAGAAAGTATCATCGACATTGGCGACCCAGTGGCGCAGCGCCTCGTTCATCGCGTCCTTCAGCGTGCCGGCACCGCTTGTCACGGGACGCACTTCGGCCCCGAGCAGTTTCATGCGGAAAACATTGGGTTTTTGGCGTTCGATATCGGTTTCGCCCATAAAGATCGTGCAGGGCATTTTAAACAGCGCGCACACGGTCGCGGTCGCGACACCGTGCTGGCCGGCACCTGTTTCGGCGATGATGCGGGTCTTGCCCATGCGGCGTGCGAGGAGAATTTGCCCGAGGCAGTTATTGATTTTATGCGCGCCCGTATGATTGAGTTCTTCACGCTTCAGGTAAATTTTCCCGCCGCCAAATTCTTTCGTTGAAGCTTCAGCAAAAAATAATGGTGAAGGGCGGCCGATATAATCGCGCGCGAGGCTATGGAATTCCTTCCAGAAATCGTCATCGGATTTGGCCTTCGCGTAGGCCTGTTCGACTTCGAGAATAAGCGGCATCAGGGTTTCGGCCACATAGCGTCCGCCGAATTGTCCGAAATGGCCGCGCGAGTCTGGAAGACTCCGGTAAGAAAGGCCCGGCTGGTTTTTAAAGGAATTCATGCTCATAAGGCTTTTATGCCCCTTTGACGGCCTGAATGAAAGCACGAATTTTCGCAGGATTTTTAACGCCGGGGCGGTCCTCGACACCGCTTGAGACATCAACGCCGTCGGGTGCAAGCATCGAAAGCGCAGCCCTTATATTGTCTTGGTCAAGTCCGCCCGAGAGCATCCAGGGCACAGTGACTTTGAGGTTCTTGAGGAGTTGCCAGTCAAAGACCATGCCGTTACCGCCGGGAAGAGCCGCGCCTTGCGGCGGTTTCGCGTCGAACAGGATCCAGTCCGCGATGGACTGGAACGGTCCGAGCGCCAGAAGATCGGCGGCCTCGGATACTTTTACTGCCTTGATAACAGGCAGATGAAATCGGGATTTCAGAGCGGCAAGGCGCTGGGGCGTTTCATTGCCATGCAGTTGCAGCATGTCGAGTTTTACTTTTGAGAGAACATGTGCGATCTGTTCGTCACTGGCATCGACGAACAAGCCAACCGCGTTGATATGATCGGGAACGCGGCTTACAAGATAGGCCGCTTTTTCGGCATCGAGCGCGCGAGGTGATTTATCGAAGAAGACGAAACCGAGAAAATCCGCGCCGTCGTCGATCGCTGTTTCCAGCGCGTCGTCCATCGTAATGCCGCAGATTTTGATCTGTGTTCCCATGCCGCCAGCTTATAAATAAAAAAGGACGGAGCGCAAGGCTGCCGTCCTTTTAATTCTCTATGGCGCGTGCGCCTAGCCTTTTGGCTGACCACCCGGACCCGCTGCCGGCGCGGCATGATTGAGGTTATTCATGTTATTTTGCGAGGCCAGTTGCTGGTTTGCCGGTTCCGGCGGTTTTGGAACAGTGACCGCCGCTTCGTCCTCGTGTTTATACTGGAACGAACCATCGTCGTTGACTGTCAGCACTTTGCTGGCGGTAGCGACACCAGTGTTGCGATTTATTTCCGTGACGAAAGCGACCCGTTGCTCGCCATTTTTGCCGGTCATATATGTCTGTTCATTGCTGAGGAAGACTCGTTGTTCCTTACCCTTGCCGTCGGTAACGGTGACACGGTCGTCTTGTGATGCTAGATATTGCTGCATCTGGCCCTGCTCCATTTTATATTTCTGGACTTCCTTGCCATTGACCATTTCCGTGCCGTCAGGGATCTTATGGCCGTCTTTATCAAGTACGGGCACCATGACGGGTTTGCCTTTGTCGTCGACTGCCGGCACCATTTTCGGCTTGGTTTTAGCCTCATCGAGCCATTGCATGCCGTCCGATAACTGGCCGTCATGGTTCATGTCACGCGCAGTCATATTTGCGTCTGACAACTGGAACCTGTTAAGCCTCTCGCCGCCACTGAAAAGATTTCCGAACATATTGCCGTCCGTATTCCCCATCGACATGAAATTGCCGCCGCCGAGTTTGCTAAACAAGCCGCCAATCATGTCTATTAATGGCTTCAGCATCTCACCGAGACCGCTCAGCATGCCACCGAAGTCGAAATTTTTCAGACCGTTCATCAGACCGCCCAGCATCGCGCCAAAGCCGCCAGGATTTGAAGCGGCCTGCATCTTCTTCGTCAGATCGTCGACATATTGGCCATCGGCCAACTGGCTTGGGTTGGCGAGAAGTTTTTTGACTTCATCGCGACCGTAACGCTGCATCATACTGGTTGCGTTGTTGTCCTTGCCGCCTTCCCCCATTTTTGCCAGTTCCTGCATAAATTCAGGATGGTCATTCAGATTTTTGGCAACGCTGGCCTGTAAGTTTTTGTCTGTCTTGAGTGTTTTTCTGAAAGCGCTGATTTCAGGTTCGAGGTCCGGATATATTTTGAGCAGTCTCTCGGACATTGTATCGGCAAGGCCGCCATCCATTGAGATATCGGCGGCTGTAAGCGCGGCACTGGCGGCTGTTGGCGCAGGAATAGCACTGTCGGCACTGTATCCTGCCGGAGCTGCACCGGTCGTTACTGTGGGCGTAGCTGGTGCAGTCGCTCCTGCTACAACGGCTATAGGCTCAACTGCAGGCGCAGTTGATGGAACCGCTGAATTAATGACGGCATCGAGCTGGCCCGGCGCGCCTGAATAGGTTGGAAGACTTTTTGCAATTGCGTCTGCTCCACCCGGCGCATTAAGCGCCTGAAGCAGGCGGCCTTCAAGTGCAGGGTTCTGTTGTATATCTGCAGCCAGATTGTCGAGGACTTTCGGATCCTGTCTGAATTTATCGCCCAGCGCCGCCGCAAAGCCATCATAAGGTGTTGGCGCGAGATTGCCTGCGGCATCAACCAGTGGATTTCCATTTGCATCGGCAAGGACCGATTGTTTGCCAATCTGATCAAAAAGATTTTTCAAAGCGGGATTTCTGTCTCTTGCCGCGCCAAAATCCTGTGCGGAAGGCAGGGAAGTGAAGCCCATTTTGGCAAGCCCTGCAACGTCTTTAGTCGTCGTCGTGTCTATGCTATCGGGAATTTTCCAGCCTGTCAGCGGATTATGGTTTAGCCCCTGATAATGCTCCAGCTCTTTCTTAAGCTCTAAATATGACATCTCTATTCTCCTCTATTCCCGGTTTCTATATCCCGATACGGCGCACGATTAACGGCACCAGGTCGAGCATGACTGGTGTTGTCTGTTGATCCATCTGGATCAGGTAAATTTCATTCTTGCGGCTCAGATAGCGGCGGAACGGTTTGTGAATTTTAATGCCGAGCGAAAAGATCGCGCCACGCCATGTCACGAAAGTCAGGCTGTCGATATCCATGTCGTATTCGACCCAGTGAACCGCGTCGGGCAGTTCGGTATCAAAAAGCACCATCGCGGTGCCGTCATCCTTGACGACGAGCTCAACGCCGCCGCGCGAAGCGAGGGATGGCAGAACAGGCGCGTTGACGGGAATTACATATTTTTGCTGGGCGGCAGGGGTGTGCTGTTTGGCAAAGACATCAAAATCGTCTTCGTCCGCAAGGTTAGGTCCAGCAGGTCTGGCAATCGTTTCGCTGTCGAGCACGTCTAAAACACCCTTTTAGCCATTATGGTTTCTTCACATGAGTATAGGGCAAAATCGTGAATATCTCAAATTTTAACCAATTGCTAACGATTGGAGGAAGGTCAGGCCGTTTTCTTTTTCTTCGGCTTGGATTTTTCCATGGTGGCGTTGAGGCGGTACTGGGGCGCGAGATAGTCATTCTGGATATCGACCGTACCGGTTTTGCCGATATCGTCAAAATGCTCGGCCAGCCATTTCGCGGCGATCTTGCGCCCGGCATCGCGCATCTGCGTCAGGAATTCCCAGCTTGTATCGTATTTGGAGGATACACCCTGCGCCCGCATCGTGTCTTCGGCGCGGATCGCGTGCAGGCGTATGTCCTGGTATTTCTTTTTATATTGCTGTTTGAGCATGTCATTTTCGAGCAGCTTCTGGACGAACTGGATTGCGCGCAGTTCTTGCAGCAAGGACGAATTGAATGTGATCTCGTTCAGCCGGTTTTCGATCTCGTAGGCCTCTTTCGGTACGTCGGGACGGATGATCGGGTTCACATGGACAATCAGCAAATCGCGCACGGTCGATTCATAAAAGAGCGGCCAGAGCGCCGGGTTCCCGGTATAGCCGCCGTCCCAGTAATAATCGCCCTCGATCTCGACCGCCTGATAAAGGTAAGGCAGCGCGGCGGAGGCCATCAGCACGTCGAGCGTGATTTCATGGTTTTTAAAAACGCGGGATTCACCGATATGGACATTCGTCGCCGAGATAAAAACGGTGCCCTTGAAGCCTTCCCATTTCTGGCTGAAATCCAGCATGTCGTCGAGAATGTCGCGCAGGGGATTTATATTGTACGGGTTCGCACGATAGGGGGAAATCGTCTGGCCGATATTCTCAAGGTAATTAAGTCCCGCGGCATTGTTGAGAAAAGGCTTTGGAATCCACGGAAACAGGTTTTGCATGTATTTCACGGGGGTCTGGCCTGTCGGGCTGAAAGGCGAACTGGCCTCTGAGACGCGCCGCCAGAAAGTCTCCAGATATTGCCGTCCGCCCTCGCGTCCGCCTTTATGGATGCCAAACAGCATCACGGCAGCGTTCATCGAGCCGGCCGAAGTCGCAGTGATTGAATCAAAATGCAATCGTCCGTCGCGCAGGAATTCATCGAGTACGCCCCAGGTGAAAGCGCCATGCGAACCGCCGCCCTGCAATGCCAGATTGATTCTTTTCTTTTCAATTTTTTTAATTTTTGCTGCGGATTTTTTCGCAGCTTTCCGTGGCGCTGTTTTTTTAGAAACTTTTTTAACCGGTTTCGCTTTTGCTTTTTTAGGCGGCATTCTTGCGCTTCATTTTCTCAGGCACAAAGCCCGCGGTTCCCATGGCTTGACTCATAAAGAAGTGCTTGGCGGGCGGGCATTTATCGACAAGCGCGACACCGAGGCGGCGCAGCGGTCCGATAAAAGGCAACGAATTCGAAAACAGTTTATTCAGCCCGTCGGTCGCGCCCATCATCATCGAATTGTCAAAATGCCGCGCACGCTGGAATTTCGTCAGAAGCTCATCCGCGCCCAGATCCTCATCGTTATCGCGCGCGTTGAGCAGAAGATCGGAAAGCGCCGCAATATCGCGCATCCCCATATTAAGGCCCTGGCCTGCGATAGGGTGCATGGCATGTGCGGCTTCGGCGATTAAAGCCAGTCGCGTGCCTGTGTATTTGTGCGCATGCTGAAGGCTTAGCGGATAAGAGAAACGTTCGCCCGAAACTTTGACCAAGCCGTATTCAGAAGGAAATCTTGCGGCCAGCGCAATATTGAAGGTATCGGCGTCCATATCGAGATAGGATTTCGCATTCGCGCCGTGCACCGTCCAGACCAGCGCCGAGCGATGGTTGCCGCGCTGGTCGTCGAGCATCGGCAGCACGGCGAAAGGGCCTTCCTTGCGGAAATGCTCGATCGCAACGTTATTGTGCGGGTTTTCGTGTTCGATGCAGCAGACGATCGCGGTCTGGTCGTAAGTCCAGCCATGTGTGGTGATTTTAAGGAATTTGCGCAGCGCGGAGTTTTTACCGTCGGCACCGATCACGAGGTTCGCCGAGAATTTTTCGCCGGATTTGAGTGTGACCTGCGCTGCATTCTCGTCCGCAGCAAAACCGGTTACGATCGCGCCCGCCAGATGATCGGCGTTCTTCAGTTCTTTGATGCGCGCATAAAGCGCCGCGCGCAGGTCGCGGTTTTCAACGATATGGCCGAAAGGATTGCCACCGACTTCTTCCGAGAGGAAATCCATCAGCACCGGCGAATTGCCGTCGAGAATCTTGATTGTATTAATCGGACAGGCAAGGGGTTTAAGCGCCTTCCACAGGCCGGCCTCTTTCATCACGTTATGCGAGCCGAAGGAAATGGCAGTCGTGCGGCCGTCGAAATTTGTTTTCAGCGTTTTGGGGATTTCTTCGCGGTCGATACATAGAACGGAGAATTTATGCGTGCCAAGGACGGATGCGAGCGTCAGTCCCGCAAGGCCGCCGCCGACAATGATAATGTCGTATTTCTTCTTCGCTTTCGCCATATCAGGAACATAGGCTCCGAAAACTGAAAAAGAAAGAGAGATCCCCGCTTTCGCGGGGATGACAAATATTATTTAACGAAACTGAATTTCTATCAAGCGACCGGTGCGTCGACCTTGACCGGAAGATCGGCTGCGATCGGTTCGTCGTCGAGCATTTCGATCATGCCGCCCGGCTGAACCGCGAAATTCGCGATGAACAGAGCGTTCGAGTAGTAAACGACAGCGTCGCACATGTAATAACCTTGCTCGTTGCGGCCTTCATAGGTCGCGCCGCGAACCGTGCCTTCGATAACGGCTTTGGTTTTCGGATCCATGTTTTTCGGCAGGTACGGATCTTCCATGCTTTCGGCAATCAGGAACGGACCTTCTTCGCCGCGCACGAAGAAACAGAAAAAGCGCAGATATTCGAGCACGTTTTCTTCGGTGATTTTGATCGGCGCTTTCGCGTTCACTTCGTGAATTGGCGGGGAGGTGCCGTTAAGACGGAACAGGTTGCCCTGATCGGTCAGGTAATAAATGGCCAGTTTCGGCTTGCCCCAGGAACGATCCTGAAGACGGACCAGCGCAACCGCGTCATAGAAGGGCAGCATACGGTAGGAAACTTCGGTGGATTTGGATGAGACCTGGTATTTTCCGTCAATCTGGCCGATCTGGGATAAAAATCCGTCCAGTTCTTCGCCCGTTACCGCATTCCAGTTATTATCTTGATACATATATAAAAATCCTTCGAAGGTTCAGCCAGCAAAACAATACGGCAAAGGTATTAAAGAAAAAAGCCATCAGAGTAAAGTATTTTATTTACATAAGTTAAATTTCCTCAGGAATGGCAATTTTGACATATTACGAAACAGGCTGTATTAAAATTACGAGATTATAAGAAAATGGAGAATAATATGAGTGCTGCCGAAGACCAGAAAACTAAAAATTCCCGCTTTGAACGCAAATTAATGCTTTATACCGGCTTGTTTGGAGCCGGGCTCTTTACGAGTCTCTTTCTTCAGCATAATGACGTTCATGTCCAAATCCCCCATAAAAAGGACATAGAAGCGGGAAAAGCCCATCATTCCGATGCGGTTAACCTTTGCAGGCAGTTCGAAGATAAGGTCAATGGCAAGGTCAAAAGGGCTGAATTCAAGCTCGATTGCTCAAAGGCCAGTTTTACCAATCCGCCGGTATTGACCGTTTCGCCCAAATAAACTGTCTGGTTCCGGTGTGGATAAGTAGTTGACTCTGAAACGCCGTATACCCTATAACCGCCATCTAGAATTCATTTGGAGATACTACTATGGCTACGAAACGCACCTACCAACCATCTAAACTTGTTCGCGCACGTCGCCACGGTTTCCGTTCACGTATGGCAACTGCCAATGGTCAAAAAGTACTGGCACGTCGCCGCGCTAAAGGCCGTAAAGTCCTGAGCGCTTAATCGCTTTACTTAAAAAGAGGAAGCCACAATGCAGGCTTCGCAAGAAAATATAGACTCCATCAGCCGTCTGCCAACACAGGCGGCTTTTGATCATCTGCGCAAAAGCAAAACGCGCTGGGTTTCCGAAGGGCTGGTGCTGCAGGCGCTCCCTACCTATCAAGGCAAGAAGACCAGAAGCGAGACTTACGGGCTGTGCGTTACCGTGAGTAAGAAAACAGCCAAGTGCGCGCACGACCGCAATCGGATCAAGCGCAGACTGAAGGCCATCGCCCAGGAGATTCTGCCGACACACGCCAAGGATCATATGGATTACATGGTGACGGGCCGTTACCAGACGAACGACCGCGAATTCGAGCAGTTAAAGCGCGACCTGTTGTGGTGTCTGAAAAAACTGGAACTGCTGAAGTCATGATCGCGCGGCTGTTGCAATTCCTTGTCACGGTCTACCAGAAAACCTTGTCGCCTTTCATGGGGAACCAGTGCCGCTTTACGCCGACCTGTTCCTGTTACATGCATGAAGCCCTTGAAAAACATGGAGCTTTGAAAGGAACGGCGCTGGGGCTGATCCGCATTGTTAAATGCAATCCATGGATTAAATCATCATGGGTCGATCCTGTGCCTAACTCAATTGCGTGGCGGGACCTGTTCCGCTATAAAACCCACAAACACTAAGACTTATTTATATACGAAGGCCAGAAGGTTAAAACTATGAGCGCAAACAACCAGAATCCGCAAGGCATGCATCCGCAGGATTTACGCAACCTGATCATTTTCATGATCTGTTCCGTCCTGCTCTGGTTCGCGTTCGACCGCATGGTCCTGAAGCCTCATCTCGAGGCCCGCCAGCAGGCAGCGCTCGCCGCGCAGCAAAAAGCGAAAGAGGCAGCGAGCGCGCCGGGCGCAGAACTTGCGAACAAAATCCTGCCGAAGGCAGAAGTGCTTGCCGAAGGCGCGCGCGTCAAAATCGACAATGCGCAACTGACCGGGTCGGTTTCGTTGACCGGTGCACGCATCGATGATGTCGAACTGAAGAATTATTTCACGACGATCGGCGGTGATGAAAAAGTTTCCATCTATAACCCGCCGGGCACTGAAGAACCTTACTATGCTGAAACCGGCTGGGTCGCCGATGACGCAGAAGTCAAAGTTCCAGGCAAAAACACGACATGGAAAAAAACATCATCAGGTTCTTCGCTCACCCCTGAATCACCTCTCACCCTCGAATGGGATAACGGCCAGGGGCTGAAATTCGAACGCACCATTTCACTCGATAACGACTATGTTTTTGCCATCAGCCAGAAAGTCACGAATAACTCCGGCAAACCGGTCACGCTCTATCCTTATTCGGCGATCACCCGCAAGGACATTCCGAAACATTCAACGACTGTTGGCTATGAAGGCCCGGTTGGTTATGTCGGCGACGACCTGCACCAGATCAAGTATCTCGACCTGATCAAAACGCCGAACCAGTCATTTGACGGCGGCAACGGCTGGATCGGCCTGTCGGAAAAATACTGGCTGACAAGCTTTATTCCGGACCAGAAGGAAAAGCACAGTTTCCGTTTCACGGCTGTCCCTGCAGAACCTAAAGAAAAATCGCTGTTCCAGGTTGATGCACGCGGTGATGCGAAAGTCATCGAGAGCGGTAAATCCGTTGAAGACGCGACACATCTTTTTGTCGGTGCCAAGAAAATCAAAACGCTCGATATGTACGAAGACAAGCTCGGTGTGAAACATCTCGATCTTGCGGTGGATTTCGGTCTTTTGTATTTCCTGACCCGCCCGCTTTATTTCTTCCTGACATTGTTTAACGGCTGGGTCGGCAATTTCGGCGTGGCGATTATCATGATGACCTGCCTTGTGCGCGCGGCCGTATTCCCGCTTGCCAACGCGTCTTACCGTTCATTTGCGAAAATGAAAAAAGTCGCGCCACGTATGGCGGAATTGCGCATTAAATACGCAAACGACAAACCTAAACTTCAGGCTGAACTGATCAAGCTCTATGAGACCGAGAAGGTCAACCCGATGGCTGGCTGTTTCCCGCTGTTGCTGCAGATCCCGATTTTCTTCGCGGTCTATAAAGTGATCTCCATCTCGATTGAAATGCGCCATGCGCCTTTCTTCGGCTGGATTCATGACCTGTCAGAAAAGGATTCGCTGTCGGTGTTCAACCTGTTCGGTCTGGTGCCGTTTCAGGTGCCGGAAATCCTGCATATCGGTCCGTGGTCTATCGCCATGCTGATATTGATGCTGATGCAGCAGAAACTGAACCCGCCGCCGACAGACGCGGTTCAGAAAGACATGGCTCGTTTCATGCCATGGGTCATGACTTTCGTATTGTCGAAATTCCCGTCGGGTCTCGTCATCTACTGGACATTTTCAAACCTTATTTCTTTCGTGCAGCAATACGCGATCATGCGCTCGATGGGCGTGCCGGTGTACCTGTTCGCGAAAGATGAAGCGCTGGCGCACGCCGAGAGCCATAAGAACATGCTCGAGGAAGTCGTCGAGAAAGCCAAGCTGGACAAGGAATATCTCAAGCATCGCGTCATCGATGTCGAAGAAGCCCTCTTCGACGACACTAAAAAAGACGACGACAAGAAATAAGCATGAGTAAGCCGCCGGAGCATATTCGTAAGATTTTCGGCGGTCCGTGCGATTTCGTTTTCGGTGTGGCCGAACTTGGCCAGTTGCCGGATTTCACCCTGCCAGAGGTCGCTTTTGCCGGACGGTCGAATGTCGGAAAGTCTTCACTGATAAATTCCATTATGCAGCGTGATATCGCGCATGTTTCCAAAACGCCGGGACGTACGCAACAGCTTAACTTCTTCAATGTTGGCGATCTTTTTCACCTCGTCGATATGCCGGGCTATGGTTACGCCAAGGTATCGAAGGCGATGCAGGAGAAATGGGACCTGCTGATCAGGGATTACCTGCGCGGCCGACCGAATTTGCGTGCGGCTTTTGTCCTCGTTGATTCGCGTCACGGGCTTAAAGATTCAGACCGGCATATGATGAAGATGCTGGATGAAGCGGCTGTGTCCTACCGGATTATTTTGACCAAAACCGATGAGGTCAAAAAAGCGGAACTCGCGCAAATTACTGATTTTGTTGAAACCTATCTGAAGAAGTCACCGGCGGCATTCCCGACCGCCCAGCCTGCGAGTTCATGGGACAAGAGCGGGATCGATGAAATTCGCGACACTATCCTGACTTTGGTTGACTAACCCATAAATATATGTATATTAGTAAATTCTGATTCGCGCTCCGGCCGTGTCCCGCTGTGTCCTTTGCGTCTTAATTCCAAAAAATAGAGATTACGATGAAATTCAAAATCGCGCTTTTGACGCTGGCTATTATTGTATCAACTTCACCCGCTTTCGCGACGACCGGTCCTGTAGAGCTCGAACTTGGCGGATTTTTTAAAGGCTATATGGCCTATTCCGATCAGGATAATGCGCCAACCTCTGCAGGCGTTCACAATCTCGATATCCTTCGTCATACGGAAGTTCATTTCAACGGCGAAACGAAACTGGATAATGGCACCAAGGTCGGTGTCCATATCGAAGCTTCCGCTGATGAAGGCGACAGTTTCGCGATCGATGAATCTCTTCTCTATGCAGAAGGCGATTGGGGTAAAATCAATTTCGGTGCCAAAGACGGTGCAGCCTATTTGCTGCAGGTTGCCGCGCCTTCCGCGGATAAAGATATCGACGGCGTTCGTCAGCAGATCCAGCCGGTCAATTTGACCGCGTTCGGTACGGCGATCGGTGAAACAGATTACGATCAGAATATTTCCGGCAAGGTGGACAAGATTACCTATTTCACTCCCCTTTTCGAAGGCCTTCAGGCTGGCGTTTCCTATACGCCTGATTCAGACGCGTCACGCGGCGGCAACGGAAATGCGCTTGACGGAGACGATACTGCCGCGACTTCCAATATCTGGGATTTCGCCGCGCGTTACGAACATAAGTTCGGCGATGTAAAAGTGATAACCGGTGCCGGTTACACGCATGCAGAAGCAGAAACGGGCCCGGCCAATGACCGTGAGGCATGGAACGCCGCGTTAAATCTCGGCTTCGGCAATTTCAATATCGGTGCCGCCTATCAGAATGATGACGAAGGCAGTGCGACAGATGATGTCGATTACACGGCAATCGGTGTGAGTTACAAGATGGATAAATTCCTGCTCGGCGCGTCTTACTATAACAAGAACGACAATGTCGGCACACAAGTTGATACCGACAGATATGCAGCAGGTGTTACCTATTCTTATGCGCCGGGCATCGCACTTCGTTCATCAATATCGCATTTGAGCAGTGATATCAGCGGCAGCGGTGATTTTGACGCGACAAGCGTTGTCGTTGGCACAAGCATCGATTTCTGATCGAAATCGTCACTGCGTAGTTTTGCGTTTCGTGAAAAAGGCGGGGGCTGCCTTTTTCGTTTATGACATTCAAACAAACTTAAAGTTTTTCACATAGACTTGTGTGAATCCCCAGACCGCCAAGGAATACCAATGTTAGAGAACGCAAAGATTATTAAAAAAATCAGCCTGATCGTGCTTGTGATGACGATCGTCGCTGCGGTGATCGCCGCGATCGGCATTCAGGGGATGCACACTTACAAGCTTCAGACCAAAGAAATCGAGATGGCCTCAGGACGCGCCGTCAACGGCGAGCGCGTCAACGGCCTTGTTCTCTCGGTTGTCATGGATTCGCGCGGCATCTATATGTCTGAAAACGCAGAAGATGTTGAAAAATATGCGAAACCTATCCTCGAAAATCTGACCAAGCTCAAGCAACGTCTCGACGAATGGCATGCGCTGCTGCCGCCCGAGCAGGAAGCCCAATTCGCCACAATGGCAACGCAGGCTGATGAATTTATCCAGAAACGCACCGAGCTCGTGAGAATTGGCCGCACCGAAGGCGGTCCTGCCGGGCGTGTATTCGGCGATAACGACGCAAACAGGAACAACCGTAAAGCGCTCAATAAATCGATTGTTGAGTTTGCCGATATTAATAACAAGCAGATCGCGGATGCCACGACATCCCTGGCTGCCTTTTATATACGCCAGGTGGAATTAAGCGCGATCGTCGCGCTGCTGGGCATCGGGATCGGGATTGCCGTGTCGGTCTTGATCGCAAGACGCGGTATTTCCATACCGATTTCCAAGATTTCCTCGACACTGCAGGATCTGCGCGAGAAGCGTTTCAACGTGAAAGTCGAAGGCACGAAGCGCGGGGATGAAATCGGCGATATGGCACGAGCGCTTGATGAACTGCGCGTGACACTCGACCTTGCCGAAAAAGCCAATCTTGCCCAGGAAGAGGAACAGAAGAATAAGGCCAGACGTGCGGCGGAGATTGAACGCCTGTCGCAGAATTTCGACAGCAATGTCGGCAAGATCCTGACCAATGTCGGGCGCTCCGTCGAAGATCTCGACATGAGCGCTGTTCAGATGGCCGATCTTTCGCGCACCACTTCCATGCGCGCCGAAAAAGTATCGCAGGCTTCCGAAGAATCCTCATCCAGCATCCAGCTGATTGTTGCGGCGACAGAAGAACTAAGCTCTTCAGTTCAGGAAATTTCGCGCCAGATGGCGGAATCGACCGCAGTCGTCAATGCGGCGACAGAAGAAAGCCGCAGGACGACCGATCAGGTCAATGAGCTTGCCGCTGCCGCCGATCGCATCGGGCAGGTCGTGAGCATTATCAATGACATTGCGAACCAGACAAACCTGCTGGCGCTCAACGCGACGATCGAGGCCGCTCGTGCGGGTGAAGCCGGAAAAGGTTTCGCGGTTGTTGCCAATGAAGTTAAAACCCTTGCCTCGCAGACAGCGCAGGCCACCGAAGACATCACCAACCAGATCAGCGCGGTCAGAAACGCGACTGGTTCAGCCGTCACTTCAATCACCAGTATCGGCCGTACGATCGAACGTATCAATTCGATCTCGACGACGATTGCCTCGGCTGTTGAAGAACAAGGGTCGGCGACACAAGAAATCTCCCGCAACGTGGCGCATACTTCGAACGGTACGCAGGAAGTCACTAATAATATCGGGGAAGTATCGACGGCTGCTGCGGGTACGAGCGAGGCATCCAATATGGTTTTGTCATCGATCGAGAATTTGAAAGAGCAGAACAGAGCGCTTTCCAACCTCGTCCAGCAGTTCCTGTCCGGATTGCGTTCCGTCTAGTTCGGATTATTTGGCGACGAGCACGTTATAGAACGTGTAGATTGTACCTGTGTCCTTGACGCATAGAGCGGGCTTTTCATCACAGGCGAGGCAGGCGGTCTTATCGAGTGCCGTGGAATTCGTCCATGTCGTTGCAATCGTATTCATCCAGCCATCTGCCGCCATCGTTAAAGACGGTATCGTTGTCGAGCCGGTGATCTTGCGGTTCAGTTCGGTACAGACATCCTTTGAGATCCCATAAGCAAAAAGAACGAGATCCTTGGTTGTCGTCGGTGTCCATTCCACCTGGACCGTTCCGATATAGTAGCCGTTCACAGGTGTAGAGAGGGTTGAGCTCGTTGAATTTGGGGGAAGGCTCTTATATTGCAGACCCCCGCCATCCGGATGGAAAAGCTTATCGGTATTTGGCGCGGTGTTGAAGTTGGCCTGGTCCGGCCGCAGGAGCTGCATGGAGGAGATTTCCGTGCCGCCCGTCGACATGTTATTAACCGCGTTCTGTGCAGCGGCTGTATAGCTCAGGATCGAAGTCGCGATGGATTTGATCTGGGTATCGGTGATTTCAGTGCCAGGGTTGCTGTCCTGGTTTTTGGACAACGTATAGGTCAGGGCGGCCATCAGGACGACGGCGATCAGAATATAGATAAAGACATTGCCTTTGCAGCTCGACATAGACCTATTTTGACACGAAGCCTCAAAAATGCGAAGTGACTAATTTTTATAGGTTTTTTCCTTGTTTAACCCCTTATTAACCGTATAAAGTCGATAATATAGAAACTAAATAAAAAAGGGTGATGTGTGAGTTTAGCTACAACGGCCAATATCAGGCACGGATTTAACGGGGTCACGTTTAACCAGACCTTCGATAGCACACCCAATGCAGCGGTCACCGCGCAGAAAGCGCATTTTCAGGCGCAATATAATACCGGCGAAATCCAGCAAAAATTAAATACGATCGGTCAGGTTCTCGGTAATGAGAAAAAGCCAGGCGATAACGGCCAGGGCAACGCAATCACGAAACTGCCCGGCAATATGCTCAGAACCGTTTTAAGCACTGCCGCTTCGATCGCTTTTCCGGCGCTGGGGTTTCCGCTCGCGGTCGCAGACGGCATAAATTTCGTAGCACAGCAATCTCCGAAAGCGCACGAGCCGACGCAATTCACGGAATATAAAAAGAACTCGCATGGCCGCATGGAAGCGATGCCGACGCACTATACTGATGCTTTCGGCGATACATGGGGCCCTGACGGCTTCAAGGTCCAGCCGACCGCGAAGAACATTCTTCCCCAGCACATGGATCCGCTACGTGCGCCGGGCATGCACGATTTCGGTGGCGATATGGAGGAGCGGGCATTGAGGAAGATGCAGGCGACACTTGCAGACCAATTGCAGGACAACGGCAAACTCGAAGCGTCGGCACAGAAATTCGGCCATGATCACAATATCGCCGGTATGAAGGGCGGGCCGAAACCGCCAACAGGCATGGGTATTGCTTCGCCGATGCCGGGTATGGGCTGATAAAATATCCTAGATAGGACGAATATCGTCCTCATCTTCATCACCAATCAGAATATCGTCAGAAGCCATTCCGAACGCGAGTGAGGTAAGATCTTCGTTCGTGCCCTGATTGGCTTTTTCCAGCTTGCGGTAGCGATGGAATACGACCGGGATTGAAACCGTATAGGTTGCGCAGATGATCGTGAGCGCAACCCATGGCGTATGTACGAGTGCGGCAAGCACGAGGGCTACGAGCGCCATCGCCGGTACGAGCATTTTCGCCGGCAGTTTCAGGTATTTGAAAGAGAAAGTCGGAATACGGCTGACCATCAATGCGGCGACGATGATTTCCCAGACGGCGATCAAAGGTGTTGCTACGGAGAAAACGCGGAAAGTTTCCTGAAATTGCAACCAGACGTAAACTGGAAGCAATGCAAGGCCAGCGCCGGCGGGAGACGGAACGCCCGTGAAATATCTTTTTTTCCAAAGCGGCGTGTCGACTTCCGGTTTTTTACCTGCGACATTGAATCGCGCGAGTCGCAAGGCCGCGGCAACCGGCAGGACAACAGTCGCGATCCAGCCAAATTTCCCCGCATCATCGAGCGCCCATACATAAAGCAGGACGCTTGGCGCGATCCCGAAAGCAAGAAAGTCGGAAAGTGAATCAAGTTCCGCGCCGAACTCGCTCTGCGCCTTAAGCGCGCGGGCAACGGCTCCGTCGAGCACATCGAGAATGGCCGCAGCCAAAATCATCAAGACAGCCTGGTCATATTTATCATTGATCGCGGACTGGATCGAAGTCACGCCGGCGATCATCGCCATGAGCGTCAGGAAGCTCGGGACGATTTTGTGAACGGCTATATGCGGACGGCCTATAGCTTTTGGCTGGAATTGCTTGAGATTGTTATTCGCGTCCAAGGTTTTCTCCTTATATGGAAGTCGCTTCGCGCGGCGGTTCGGCGGAAGTAAGGTCCGCGATAATTGTCTCGCCGCCGATCATGCGCTGACCGAGACATACAAGCGGCGATACGCCTTCCGGCAGATAGATATCGACGCGGCTGCCGAAACGGATAATACCAAAACGTTCTCCGGAGCGGACATCCTGGCCTTCATGCAGGTCGCAAAGAATGCGGCGTGCGACAAGGCCAGCGATCATCACAAGACCCATTTCTTTACCATTTTGCAGGCCAATCAAAGCGGCGCAGCGTTCGTTTTCAATGCTGGCGCGGTCATTGCCCGCGTTGAGAAAGATGCCGGGCTTATAGACAACTTTCTTGATATGGCCGGAGATCGGCGCGCGGTTGACGTGAACGTCAAAAACACTCAGGAAAATGCTGACGCGCGTATAGTCGCCGTCTTCATCGTCTTTCGAGCCGTCCGAGCGGAGTTCAGGCGGCAGGTTGCAGGCTTCAATAATCTGCGTCACGCGACCATCGGCCGGTGACACGACGAGGCCTTGACGGATTGGCACGGCGCGGACCGGATCACGGAAGAAATAGACGCACCACAATGTCAGGATCAGTCCGATAATGGCGAAGCCTTCCCAGACGAGCGCCAGAAGAATGGTGACGATGGCAAAGCCCAAGATGAAGGGCCAGCCGGCCTTGTGTGTCGGCGTGAACATCGTCTGTTTGATGGTCATCAGTAAGTCGCCGATCGTTTTATCAAAACCTTTATCCATAATTTCCTCTGAAGTGGCACGTAAGTTTAAGTCGGTATTCAATGTGTGGGCGAGTCTGTAGAGATTTTCCCGCCTTTGCAACCCCCAACGGCACTTTGTGAAATTTAAAAGATGGGTGGATTGGAGGCGATATACTGTTCCTATGTAGAAATAATAAGCAGTATATATGAATGCATGGTTATGTATATTACGCTTAAGCTCGTTTTAAGCTTTTGAGGTCATTATCATTTTTGACGGTTTATTACCGCGCACGCCGCTTGTTTTAACTACATAAAATTTTTTATTCTATTATTATTAAGTCAGAGATTTTTTCAGATCCAACAGAGAGTACAGTTTTGAGTTTCATCCAAGGTAAAGAAAAGACCCGCTCTTTAGAAATATCGCAACAGGTGCAGGAAAGACTGCGCCGCGAAGACCTGTCGCCGATTCCAGAAATTTATGAATTGTGGTTCGTCTATTACGCCCGCTCTAAAGCGGATATCGTTCGTGCCATCGATCAGCTGGTCGAGGAAAAAACAAAAATCACCGATAATCTCTGTCTCGAAATTCACACCCGTTATCTGGGCGATCTGAAAAATGAAGAAACAGTTCGCCGTGCCGGCGAGCAGATCCAGACCACTATTTCCGATGTTTCCGGCATGGTGAAGAACGTGCAGGAAGCGGCCAGCGACTATAGTAAATCGCTGGGTGTCGTCGTGAATAATATGATCAATAACGCCAATTCGCCGAAGGAAGTCGAAGCGGCGATTAAATCGGCAACGTCCATTACGAAAGACATGCTCGAGAAGAACAAGAAACTCGAAGCCGAACTCGCGCACTCCACACAATTAATGGCAGAACTGAAGCGCGATCTCGAATTCGTCCGCCGCGAAGCGATGACGGACGGTCTCACGGGTCTTGCCAACCGTAAATCTTTCGACGCAGAATTGCAGCAGCTTACGGCGGAAGCCAAAGCAACGCGCAAACCCTATACGCTTCTTATGGTGGATATCGACCACTTCAAGAGCTTCAACGATAATTTCGGCCACCAGGTCGGCGATCAGGTCTTAAGACTTGTTGCCAGAACACTGAAAGATGGTCTTAAAGGCCGCGACTTTGCCGCCCGTTACGGTGGTGAGGAATTTGCGATCCTGCTTCCGGAGACAGGCATTCAGGCGGGGCTTGCGGTTGGCAACTCGCTCAGACAGGCAATTGCCATGAAAGACGTTATCAACCGTTCTTCCGGGGATATTCTCGGCCGGATCACCATGTCGGTCGGTGTCGCTGAATATGCTTTCGAGAAAAATCCCGAAGATGTCATCGACCGTGCCGATGCCGCGCTTTATACAGCCAAGCATAACGGACGTAATCAGGTGGCCGCCGCCCCGACACCCGGGCAACATTAAGCGTATTCGTAAAAAGGCCATAGCGTCAAAAGCGCATTTGCTTTAATCTTTCACGAGATTGGCAAATCAGCTCGTTTCACAGGCGGAATCCACATGCGGCTTATCGTTTCAATTGTCCTCTTTATCCTTCTCGCGGCCGGGCTTTATACAGCCTATGGCGTTATCACATTCGAACCGGCAAAACCTGCCCCGCTCGTTTTCAAGGAGCCTGCTCCTGAAACGCTTAAAGCGCTGGGCATTTATGCAGATACTAAGGAGGCGCCAGGTCCTGCGCTGACCGAGGCGCAGCAGGCGCAGACAGCGGATGCCGTCAAGAAAATCTCTGATGCGATGACGATCTATCAGGATTACACGACGCGTGCGACCCCGCGCCTGAAAACAACGATCGCGCTTTTAAGCGCTGCGATTGGTTCAGGAAAACTGCCGGCCTATTTCCTGAGCCTGAAAGACGAATCTCATGCCGCGCGTGTTTTTGAAACGCTCAGGCTCGATCCGAATTCTGTGCTCGCCATTGAAAGTCCGCAGACATCACTGAAATGCGTCAAAGGAACTTCATCATCTACCGGCGTTCTAATCGGTGATGATGGTCCGAATACGCTAGCTTGTGCCGAAAACGATCCGACGACAGGTATAGACCAGATCTTCCTTGGCGGTCCGGGCAATGACACGATCGTCGATAATTCAGGCAACCGTATCGTTAATGCCGGTTCAGGCAATGATACGATCACATTGGGTGCCGGCCGCAGTATCGTCGTGCTTGAAGACGGATGGGGTCAGGATAGCCTGAATGTCGATTGCAAAGGCGCGGCAATCGCGCAGAACGAAATCCCGGCGAATTTCCCCGTGCCATGGGTTTCGAAATTTACGAATTTTATCGTGCTCAGCCCGCGCATTCAGGCCGATGTCGTCAAATGGAACGGCAATGTCCTGACCAATACATCGACCGGCGACACGCTCACGGTAAATGAGAACTGCTTTACGCTGATCAGCGCGCAATAATCGGGAATTTCCCGATTATTGTTTGTTTTTTAGTAGGACAGTCTCTATTTTCCTATCCATGATTCCACAAAATTTATCTCCCGAGCCTGCCTATCTTTTAGGCTTGAATGACAGGCAGCGCGAAGCCGCGCTGGCTTTGGACGGCCCCGTCCTGATTATTGCCGGCGCGGGCACGGGAAAAACCCGCGTGCTGACGACACGCCTCGCGTATTTACTGACGAGCGGCAAGGCTTTTCCCGGACAGATTCTTTCCGTGACATTCACCAACAAGGCCGCGCAGGAAATGAAAGAGCGCGTGTCGAAGCTGCTCGGCGGGCAACCTGTTGAAGGCTGGTGGCTGGGTACGTTTCACGCTCTGTGCGCGCGCATGCTGCGCCGTCATGCCGATCTGGTGGGGCTGACACCGCAATTCACGATTATCGATCAGGACGACGCAGTACGCCTGATAAAGCAGATCTGCGAAGCGGAGAATATCGATTCAAAAAAATGGCCGCCACGCGTGATCCTGACCATGATCGAGCGTTGGAAAGATCGCGCGCTCAAACCTGAAGATGTCACGGCCAACGACGCGGGCGATTTCGCGAACGGAAAGCTTCTTTCCATCTATCGCCAGTATCAGGAGCGCCTGAAAACGATCAATGCCTGTGATTTCGGCGATCTTTTAATGCATATGATCACTATTTTGCGCGGACATGCGGACGTGCTGGCCGATTATCACCGCCGTTTCAAGTATATCATGGTCGATGAGTACCAGGATACGAACGTCGCGCAATATCTGTGGCTGAGACTGCTTGCACAGGGGTCGAATAATATCTGCTGCGTCGGTGATGACGACCAGTCAATCTATGGCTGGCGCGGAGCGGAAGTCGGCAACATCCTGCGCTTTGAAAAAGATTTTCCCAATGCCAAGATTGTCAAGCTCGAACAAAATTACCGTTCCACAGGGCATATTCTTGCGGCAGCCTCAGGTGTGATCTCGAATAACAAGGGCCGTCTTGGCAAAACACTGTGGTCGCAGGACGAACAGGGCGACAAGATCATCGTCAAGGCGTTGTGGGACGGTGAAGCTGAGGCCCGTTATATGGGCGAAGAAATGGAAAGTCTGCAGAACAAGCGCTGGAAGTTGCGGCAGATGGCGGTGCTGGTGCGTGCAGGGTTCCAGATGCGCGAATTCGAGGAAAGATTTATCCAGCTTGGCCTGCCCTATCGCGTTTTCGGCGGCCCGCGCTTTTATGAACGGCAGGAAATCCGTGATGCACTCGCCTATTTGCGCGTCACCGCACAGCCGAACGACGATCTCGCGTTCGAGCGCATCATTAATGTCCCGAAGCGCGGCATTGGCGACGCGACGGTACAAAGTCTTTATGATTATGCGCGCAGTAAGGGAGTAAGCCTTTATTTCGCAACAGCCGAATTATGCGAGACGGAAGTTCTGAAACCGAAAGTGCGCACAACGCTTAAAACGCTCATCAGAGATTTCGAGAGATGGAGATCTCTGGTCTCGACGATGAAGCATGGCGATCTCGCCGGGCAGGTTCTCGATGAATCTGGCTATACCGCGATGTGGCAGGCGGATAAAACGCCCGAAGCGCCGGGACGGCTTGAGAACTTGAAAGAACTTGTCGCTGGTATGGAAGAATTTGAATCACTTGAGAGTTTTCTTGAGCATGTCGCGCTGGTGCTTGAGAACCAGCAGGCCAATGCCGATGACGATTACGTATCGTTGATGACGCTGCACGGCGCGAAAGGCCTGGAGTTTGATGCCGTATTCCTGCCCGGGTGGGAAGAAGGATTATTTCCGTCACAACGCACGATGGATGAAAATGGCGTTGCAGGTCTTGAGGAAGAACGCCGCCTCGCCTATGTCGGAATCACGCGCGCACGAAAACGCGCCTATATCACGTCGGTGGGTAATCGTCGCATGTACGGTAATTGGGTCAACGCAATTCCATCACGTTTCGTTGATGAGCTTCCAAAAGAACATGTTGAATCCGAAACCGAGGCCGGTATGTACAACGCCGGTCGCTCGCAACATTGGGACTCCAAGGGTCTTGGTTTTGGTAGTTTCTCGAATACGGCACCGGCGACGAATTCCACATGGCGACGCGGGACCGAACAGAAGACATCGAAGTACAAAACAGGCGACCGCGTGTTCCATGATTCATTCGGTGGCGGGACGGTGATCCTTGTTGACGGACGTAAACTGGACATCAATTTCGATGACGGTGAAACACGGCGCGTGATGGAAAACTTCGTCGAATCGATCATATGAATAATATATGTAAAATATTCAGGCAAAAATTGACATATTCAGCGCATTTGTCCTAAAAACTTCCCTACAGGAAGGTACTTAGTATGCTGCGTGAAGATAGACCCCCAAATAGTTTTGTCAGTTTTCTAGATTCAATTCGTAACCATACAATCAAGCGCGCGGCGGAGACTGCTAACTGGAACGATGTCTGGGTCGCAGCGCTCAATACACCCGCTTATGCCGAAACCTTATTAGAGCGCGGTATCAATACTGATAATTTGAAAAAAGAAATCCAGCTGATCACCAACTTCCCGCACTACCATTCGGAAGATACAGGCACCAGTGCGTTGGACTTGCGCAAAAAAGCGCTACGGGAATTGAGCCGTGAAGTCAGAAGTGTGCATGAGTTTATACAGAACAAGGAAACGCGTGATGAGAAAGGCGTAGCCTTAGGACAGGTTTATAAAATACTTAGTGACAAAATAAATAATACAATGTTCCACCAGGTAACAGAGGATGCAGATGCAATACAGGTTGCCGAGATAAAACAAAAAATACTCGTCAGTCTGCTGGCGCAGATAACCGCTTTTGTTGCCGATGAAAAAATGCCTGATGGCAAGCGGCGCATCATCGGGATCGATAAGTCTAAGGATCTGGTTGTCGAAATTGATAATAGAATCGAAGACAAAATCCTCGAAGGCCTTACATTAACCCTCAGTGGGCTACTCATAAATCCAGAAATGGCGGATTTTCCTGAAGACCTCAGTCCTTTGACGATCATGGAAAGCTTGCGCGAGAATCCACTGATTGAGCCACCGAAATCCGTGGTGATCGACACGCTAATCGCCGAATCCGGTCCGTTTTATAAACAACTCCTGCATCGTAACGGCCTGCCGTCAGCCGATGTCGAATATGTCGATCCGCTGGCGAAAATACTGCCAGAACTGGAGATACAAAGTATCCTGACAAGTGCCTATGAAGAAGCCCTGTCCTCCAATTCGCGCACGCTTGCGCCGCGTCACTTGGCGCTCGCACTTTTGAACGAGATAGAATTAAGCCTTCATTTCAGGAATCTTGGCATCAAGGATTTGATGGAATTCAGCGATAAAGTCGCTTATGCCGCCAAGAAGATAGATGATCGCGGCACGAGGGGTGTGCGCGTTCGTACGCAAATTTCGTACGGTATTTACCCGCTGCTCGAACGTTTGAACGAAATCTACAAGAAAGAAGAGAACGCCATTCCGCTTTTGTGGCATCTCATCAAGACTGACAAGGAAGTTGACCAGCTTTTCAATCGTGCCGGGTTGACCCGCGATATGCTCAAGGAATGGCCGAAAAAATACCGCGAGGTAAAGGAAGACGAGGAGAAGGCAAAGAAAGCCGGCAAAGGCGCGAAAAACTCGTCCAGATTATTTTTCCAGATGATGTTCGATCCGCCGCGCAATATCGAAGGTCCTTACACTATCCCGGATTCATATCTGGAAGACTTGATCAGAAACTACTGCATTGATTATACGGCGCTGGCCAAGAAGAAAAAATTCGACCCGATGATCGGCAATGAGAAAGTCATGGATGAAGTCATGACGATCCTTCAGAAGCGCGGCAAGAAGAACCCGCTCCTGATCGGCGAACCGGGTATCGGGAAAAGCAAAATCCTTGAAGGTCTTGCGATCAAGATTCAAAAAGGCGATGTTCCAAAGCCATTCTTCGGTGCGCGCGTGCTGGCGCTTGACCTAGGTTCCATGAACGATTCACCATTCCGCGGTGTTTTCGAAGAGCGCGTCACCGCGATCGCCAAGGGTATTTCCGAGCGCAACGCACATGGCAAACTGCCGCCAGTGTTCCTGGCCATCGACGAGTTGGGCGAAAATATGGAAGCAGGCGCGGGTATGAAAAGCACTGGCTTCAAAGGTCTGATCAAGCCCTATCTCACAAGCGGCGATCTTTATGTCATCGCCAATACGACACGCGAAGAATATAACACGCGTATCGAGAAAGATGCGGCTTTCGCACGCAGGTTTCAGCCGGTAGAACTCGACGAGCCGAGCGTTGAAGAGACAACGAATATTCTTCTCGGGCAGAAGACAAAATATTCCGCTCATCACAAGATACGCATTCCAAATCATTTGATGGAATATATCGCGGATTCTGCGGGGCATTATATCCATACGGTCAAACAGCCCGATAAATCGATCGATATTCTCGATCAGGCCTGTTCCATTGCGCGCAATCAGGGTGCGAAGACTTTGCAGAAAGAGCATATCAATCTCGCCGTTTCAGCGAAAAGCGGCATACCGCTCAGCTATCTGAGCCAGAACGACCGCGACCGCTATGCCGTGCTTGAACACACGCTTGGCAAAAAAGTGTTCGATCAGCCGGAAGCACTGGCAGAAGTATCGGGTGCCCTGAAACGCGCACGTGCGGGTTTGCGAGACACATCAAGACCAATCGGGAATTTTATCTTCGTCGGGCCGACTGGTGTAGGTAAAACAGAACTGTCGAAAGCAGTGGCGGAATTTATGGTCGGCAGCAGTACGGAAGGATTCCTCAACCGCTTCGATATGGGTGAATTCCAGGAAAAACATGCGGCTTCAGCCTTGCGCGGCGCGGCTCCCGGCTATGTGGGATATGACGAAGGCGGCAAGATCATCAAGGCTGTGCGCAATCACCCGTATAGCGTCAACCTGTTCGATGAAGCCGAGAAGGCACATCCGGATATTTTCAACACGCTTCTCGCGCCCTTGTCTTCCGGCATCATGACGGACGGGCGCGGTGTGACGGCGGACTTTAAAAACACCGTCAATATTTTCACGGTCAATCTCGGCGCGCAGGAAGTCATGGATACGGCGGTCAAGCGCGGACTTGATCCGCTGCGCGATTACGAGGAATGGCAGAAAATGGCGCGTCCTATCTATGAACGTCATGTAAAGAGTTTCTTCACGCCCGAATTCCTGAACCGTATGGACGGCGTTATCTTCTTCAATTCCCTGCGCAAGGAAACATTGGCCAAGCTTGTCAAACGTGAGTTTGAACGCACAGCAGGTCAGGTCAAAGGTCAGTACCAGCTGGACTTGAGTGTGGCGCAGCCCTTTATGGATGCGGTCGCACTGAAAGGATTTGATATTCGTTACGGCGCGCGTCCGCTCAAGCGTGAATGGCAGAAAACGGTTGAAACGCCGCTTTCCGACTGGGTTCTGCGTCAGAGCAATCTGTCGCTGAAAAAAGGTACCGCTATCGAAATGACGACGGGTACTGCGCCGGAAGAAAACAAAGGGGACGGTGTTGTTGTCCCGATTAGCAGCGTGCGTAAAAAACCTGTTGCGAATGACGGCGAGCTGAAACCTGCATTCGTTCTCAGAACCGGTACGGCACCAAGCTAGACCCGCGATAAAAATAATTCTTGCGTCATGAAGAAAAAGCCCGTAGCTTTTCTTCATGAAAATATCGATGCCCCTGATTTCTGTCCGACGTCGACGCCGTAGCTAGTATACGGTGATCAGGAGGCGCTGCCTGTTGTTCACTTTTCTCTTTTGAACACGAAAAATAAGGCAGTTAACATGAATAATTCCAAGCATTTTATAAATCTCGATACTTTATCCGCATCATCCCTCAAACGGATTATCGCGCATGCGCGTGAGCTGAAAGAGCAGAAATACGAGCCGCCGCAGTTATTTCGCGGCATGTCGCTTGCCATGGTTTTCGACAAGAAATCCACCCGTACAAGGCTCTCTTTCGAGGTGGCGTTTAAACAATTAGGCGGGCATACGATTGTCATGACCAAGGACGAGATGCAGCTCGGGGTCAATGAAAGCGTAGAGGACACGGCGAAAGTCCTTTCGCGTTTCGTTGACGCGGTGATGATAAGAATGAGCGATCATGCAATGGTCGAAGAACTTGCGCAGCATTCATCGATTCCCATTATCAACGCGCTGACCGATCAGTCTCATCCGTGCCAGATCATGGCGGATCTGATGACAGTCGAAGAAAAAAAGGGCCAGATTGATGGGCTGAAATTCGCGTGGCTGGGCGATTATAACAATGTCGCGAAAACATTCGTGCAGGCCGCGCCGAAATTCGGATTTGATCTCGCGATCGCGAGTCCGAATTTTGACAATGCCGTATCACCGCAGGAAGCCGTCGCGAATGCTGATGTGGTCATTACAGATACGTGGGTATCGATGGGTCAGGAAGGCAAGGCGAAAGACATATTCCAGCCGTACCAAGTCAATACCACGCTGATGGCACAGGCTAAATCCGATGCGATATTCATGCATTGCATGCCGATCCATCGCGGCGAAGAAGTCACCAATGAAGTCCTTGCATCACCGGCCAGCGTGATTTATGACGAGGCTGAAAATCGTCTCCATGCGCAAAAAGCAATCCTGGCCTGGTGCCTGCAAAATACCGAAGTTAAAATCAGTCAATAAGAAGGAATTATATCATTAGCAAGGGCAAAGTCGTTCTCGCAGATTCAGGTGGTCTCGATACATCAGTCATTCTGAAATGGCTTCTTGAGGAAGGTTATGAGGTGATCGCTTATGTAGCCGATGTCGGACAGGATGAAGATTTCACGGCAGCAAAAGAAAAAGCGCTTAAGGTCGGTGCGAGCAAGGTCTATGTCGAAGACCTGAAAAGTGAATTCGTCACAGATTATATTTTCCCGACCTTCAAGGCGAACGCGGTTTATGAAGGCCGCTATCTTCTTGGAACATCGGTCGCGCGGCCTGTTATCGCCAAGCGCCAGATCGAAATCGCCAAGAAGGAAAACGCGCAGTTCGTCAGTCACGGCGCGACCGGCAAGGGCAATGACCAGGTGCGTTTCGAGTTGTCTTATTACTCGCTGCAACCGAATATCAAGGTGCTGGCACCATGGAAAATGCCTGAATTCCTGGCACGTTTCAGGGGTCGTACCGATATGATCCAGTACGCCGAGCAACACGGAATTCCGATCAAGGCTTCGCGTTCAAAACCTTATTCCGAAGACGATAACCTGTTGCATATTTCCCACGAGGCGGGGATTCTCGAGGACCCGAACGCGATCTGTAGCGAAGAGGTTTATTCGCGTACGGCGACGATCGAGACATCGCCGAATGTCGCGGACATAATCGCGATCACATTCAAAGACGGCAACCCCGTCAAGGTTGAAAACAAAACAGATGGCCGCATTGAGAGTAAGCCGCTTGAGCTGTTCATGTATCTCAACGAACTCGGTACCAAGCATGGTATTGGCCGCCTCGATATGGTTGAGAACCGTTTCGTCGGCATCAAGTCGCGCGGCGTTTATGAGACACCGGGCGGGGCGATCCTGCATAACGCGCATCGCGATATCGAAGGGCTGGTCATGGACCGCGAGGTAATGCGTATCCGTGATACGCTGTCGCTCAAGGTCGCCGAGCTTGTCTATAACGGCTTCTGGTTCTCGCCGGAATTCGAATTCCTGATGCATTGTATCGATAAATCGCAGGCCGGAATCGACGGTGTCGTACAAGTCAAGTTGCTCAAGGGCGTTGCCTATCCGATCGCACGGGAATCCGCCAAAGCGCTTTATGATCCGAAATTGTCATCGATGGATGAAGAAGGCGGCTATGACCAGAAAGATGCCGAGGGCTTTATCAAGATCAATGCCGTGCGCTTGCGTAACTGGTCGCGCGTAGCGAAGAAATAATCCGCGCTACATTTTAGGACGGACGAAGACTTTTGATTCTTCCGTTTTGAAGTGAGAGCCGTTTCGCGCCGTGATTTCTTCCCAACCCGGTTTGCTTTCATCGGGCAACAAGGCGCGCAGCGCGTCGTAAGTATCGGCGAGTTGCGTTTCGTCGGGCACAGTCAGGCAGAGCGTGCGCTGGCCCGTCGGCTGCAAATTCTCGATATGTTTCTCAGTGATCGCAGGAAGCGTCTGGGCTTTATCCATGATTTTCTCATAGGTCACGGCATCGATGGCGGTGGTAAAGCTTCCGAACTCGATCTTGATGTCGCAAACATGCGCGATGCCGTCGGCGGCATGGGCGGGCGTGGCGAGAAGAATAAAGCAGAGAAGTTTTTTAAGCATGGATTAAGCGCTTTCGTTGACGGCACAATCTAGCAGATTCCGGCTTTCACCGGAATGACAAATGAGTATATATTTGCGCATGACAAAAGCATCGAATTCATCATCTACTTCATCTTCCATTTGGGGCGGGCGTTTTGACGCGAAAGTCGACAATATCATGGAACAGATCAATGCCTCCATCGATATCGATAAACGTCTGTACCGTCAGGATATAGAAGGCTCAAAGGCTCATGCGGCCATGCTCTCCGCTCAGAAAATAATCACGGCCGACGACAACCAGAAAATCCAGTCGGGACTGGATAAAATCCTAGGCGAAATCGAAAGCGGCGCGTTTGAATTTAAAACGGAACTTGAAGATATTCATATGAATGTCGAGACAAGGCTGAGAGAGCTGATCGGCGATGCAGCGGGCAGATTACATACCGCGCGTTCGCGCAACGACCAGGTGGCAACAGATTTTCGCTTGTGGGTTCGCGAGGCTTGCGATATGGCCGCACAGGAAATTTCAGAACTGCAAAATATATTTGAGAAAATAATCGTCGCTCATAAAGGCACGATCATGCCCGGCTTCACGCACCTGCAGGTGGCGCAGCCAGTGACACTCGCGCTGCATCTTGATGCGTACAGCCAAATGCTCTCACGTGACAAATCGCGTTTTCAGGATTGCAGGATGCGATTGAATTTCTCGCCGCTTGGCGCTGCCGCTCTCTCGGGGACATCCTACCCGATCGACCGCGCGCAAACCGCGAAAGCGCTGGGGTTCAGCGCGCCTGTCGCCAATACGATGGACGCTGTGGGATCGCGCGATTTTGCGCTGGAGTTCCTCTTCGCCTGCGCACAATGCGGATTGAATCTGTCGCGTCTTGCCGAGGAAATCGTCTTGTGGACGACACCGCAATTCGGTTTCATGAAATTGTCCGATGCATGGTCGACCGGCTCATCCATTATGCCGCAGAAGAAAAACCCGGATGCGGCCGAACTCGTGCGAGCGAAGACGGGCCGACTGACCGGGAATCTTGTGCAGTTGATGATGGTGATGAAGGCCCTGCCGCTCACCTACAATAAGGATATGCAGGAAGATAAGGCGGCAGTCTTTGAAAGTTTCGACACCATTCTCCTTTGCATGAAGGCCGTTGGCGGCATGATCGCGACTGCCACTTTCGACAAGGCGAAAATGCTCGTCGCGGCGGAGAGCGGCTTTGCAACGGCGACCGAACTTGCTGACTGGCTGGTGAAAAACCTGAACCTACCTTTCCGCGATGCGCATCACGTGACGGGCCGTATCGTCAAAATGGCCGAGGAGAAGAATGTAATGCTTGCCGAGCTGACAATTGACCAGCTCCAGTCTGTCGAGCCGAAAATCACCATGGAAATTTACCGGGCGCTGTCCGTGCAAGATGCTGTAAAAGCTAGGAAATTTTGAGAAAATTGATTTTTCATAGCTATTATAATAACTTATAGGCAAAGGATTTACTGCGTATGTCAAAAGATTTTCTACCGCCAGGATTTATGGCGATGCTAAGAGCCTCGCAAAAGCCAGATGATCAGACCGACGAAGCCCTGCTCCAGTCGGCAAGAGATGGCAGGCTCAGTGAAATCTCCAATCATTTTTATAATCATCGTAAATGCGATCATCAGGCAGGAGATCAGGCCATTCTCGTCACGGAACTGATCGGCAACCCGTCAGCCATTCTGCGCAAGGAAGATCTCGTCAAAACGATTTTCGATTCAGGCTTTATGGCCGAAGAAATATTCGAGGCTCTCGATGATGGAACGACCCCTTTTGAAAAAGACATGTGGAACCTGTACGCTGCCGATCCGGGCGAAGATGCGGCGCGCGCAGGCGGCAAGTTGATGGCGGAATATATTCGCTATTGCATTATCAATAACGATAAATATGAAATGCCGCTTAAACAGCTATTCAGTACGGCAGCTTCAGCTATCGACGAAAGCCGCAGAATGTCCGAATCCGTCGTCGCGATCCAGAACGCCCTGGTTGATTATGTCGCGATCGAAGGGCCAACTCTTCCTCTTAACAAAGGGGCCTCCATGTTAAACGTATTTAACGATGCCGAGGGCGCTGAATGGTGGACGAAGAAACTGGTGGAGATTAAGCGCAAAGAGAGCTATTCGACCACCAAGGGCGACATCGTTTCCTATGAGCCGGTTTTCCAGTAACCGGCCCCTTCTTTTTCAACCCCGGACCCATAAATAACTCCCGAAACCGTTCATTTCATGGTTTTGAAATCAAGGCAAAACTGGGTATAGTCTAGCTGAGATTTTCAAGGAGTTTTCATGCCTCTCAATCTACAGAACAAAGTCGCGACCGTTTTCGGCGGCACAGGTTTTATCGGGCGTTATGTGATCGCCCAGCTGGCGCGTGAAGGCGCGACCATCAAGGTTATGACGCGTCATCCACAATCTGCCTATTTCCTGCGCCAGTTCGGCGGTGTCGGCCAGATCGTGCCGATACTTTGTGACTATTCGCCGGAAGCTATCGACAAGGCTGTCGCCGGTTCCGATGTAGTCGTCAATTGCCTTGGTATCCTCTTTGAGAAAAGAAGAACAAAATTCAAACTGGTGCATGAAGAATACGCCTCACGCATCGCGTCCGCCTGCGCACGTTTTGACGTTAAGCGTTTCGTGCATATTTCCGCGCTTGGCATCGATGAATCGAAATCAAAATATGCGGCGAGCAAACGCAACGGTGAAGCGGCCGTGCGCGCGGCATACCCACAAGCGACGATCCTGCGGCCCGGCGTTGTTTTTGGCCAGGAAGACGATTTCTTCAATAAATTTGCAAAACTTGCGCTGTTCCTGCCGGCACTTCCTTTGATTGGCGGCGGACATACGAAGTTCCAGCCGATCTATGCAGGCGATGTTTCGGAATCTGTTTTGCAGGCGATCATTCTGCCGGACGTTGGCGTTGTTTCACCTTTGGGTAAAACATTCGAACTGGGCGGAGTAGAGATCCTGACGCTCGCCGAAATCTACAAAACAGTTTTCGCACAGACCGGCCGCAAGCGTTTCACCTTCAATCTGCCTGAAGGCCTTGCACGCATTCAGGCGATGTTTTTCTCGGTTCTGCCGACACCGCCTCTGACCGGCGATCAGATTACCGGCCTTAAGACAGATAGCGTCGTGAGAGCATCAGCTTTGAAACTCGCCGATCTTGGATTGCAAGCGACAGCGCTTGAAGCTGTTCTGCCAAGCTATCTCGACCACTATCGTCCCGGCGGTCGTTTCGCCGACGTAAAAGTAAAAAGAGTATAACCATGAAGATATTTTCGCTTATTCTTGCGCTCGTCCTTCTCGTTCCGGCTATTGCACATGCAGGCAGCGAAGGGATCGCCCTTGTTGTCAATTCAGATGCAATTACGAATTCCGATGTAGACGAACGCGTAAAAATGATCGCTGCGTCAACAGGCATGCCGCAAAATCCGGAAATGCTCGCGAAACTGCGTCCGCAGATTGAAGATATGCTCATCGATGAATCGCTCAAGATGCAGGAAGCGGATCGCCTGAAAATAAAAGTGTCGAGAGCTGAAATCGACGCGGGCTTCGATGAAATTGCCAAAAACAATAATATCCCGCCCGATAAATTCCGCGAAATGATTAAGAAAAGCGGTATCAGCATGGCTTCGATGAATGACCAGATCAAATCCCAGATCGCCTGGGGCAAGGTTGTCCAGGCGAAGGTTCGTCCGAAAATAGAAGTCAGTGAAAGCGATATAGATACGGAGCTTGCGAAACTCAATGCCAAGATCGGCCAGACGCAATATCACGTCGCGCAGATTTTTCTGCCGCTCAACGATCCTAAAAAAGAAGGCGCACTAATTGGTTTTGCTAACAAGCTGGTCGGCCAGCTGCGCGAACAACCAGACGCGTTTCCAAAAGCGGCACAACAATTCTCGCAAGCGCCGGGCGCTAAAAAAGGCGGAGATATGGGCTGGATCGAAAAGGGGCAGTTGCCAACTGAAATTGATGCCGTGCTTGACACTCTTCAACCAAACCAGATCAGCGATCCGATCAAGAGCCAGAACGCCTATTACATCTTAACAATTCGCGAGAAGCGTACTCTGACTTCCGAGATGTTGCCAAAACGCGAAGATATCCTGCAAAGAGTGGGTCTTGATCGCCTCGAACGTGCCGCCAGACGCTATATGATCGATTTACGCAGTTCAGCCTTTATTGAAAACCGTGCCTGATCTTTTAAGCACGTTGCCGCCGCTTCGCGATGTCATACGCGATCATAATCTGCGCGCGGAAAAGGCGCTGGGGCAGAATTTCCTTCTCGACCTGAATATCACCGACAAGATTGTACGTGCCTGCGGCGATATTTTAGATCTTACTGTCTTTGAAATCGGACCCGGACCCGGCGGGCTGACGCGCAGCCTGCTATCGGGCGGTGCCAGACATGTTGTCGCACTTGAATTCGACGATCGGGCGGTGGCCGCTTTGCAGGATGTTGTCAAAGCTGCTCGTGGACGGCTGGAAGTCGTGAAGGGCGATGCGCTGCATGCAGATCTCCTGACGATAAGCACGGCTCCGCGCGCGATCGTCGCCAATCTTCCCTATAATATTAGCACTGTTTTATTGCTGAAATGGCTCAAAGATCTGCGCAATGATCCCGGCAGCTACAAATTTATGACGCTGATGTTCCAGAAGGAAGTCGCGGACCGATTAACGGCTAAACCAGGCACCAAGGATTACGGGCGTTTATCGGTGATGACGCAGTGGCTTTGTGAAGCGGGAAAGGCTTTCGATCTGCCGCCTGAAGCATTTACGCCGCCGCCGAAAATAACTTCGAGTATTGTCGTGCTGAAACCAAAAGTGCCGCCGGCGATCAATCCGTCATTCGAAAAAATGGAGAAGGTTCTGGCGACAGCATTTCAGCAACGCCGGAAAATGATCCGGTCAAGCCTCAAGCAGTATGCCGCGCAAATCGAAGCGCTTGGCATCGATCCGACATTACGGGCGGAAAATCTGACATTGGAAGATTATCTGAATCTTGCAAATTCTATCTAATCTTCGCCGATAAGCGTGGTGACGAATTCCGGGAGATCCGTCAGACGGCGGCGTTTCGAGCGTTCCGCGTCCAGAATGCTCTGCGCACGGCGGATCGATGAATCCAGATCATTATTTACGATAATGTAGTCGTATTCGCTATAGTGACTGATTTCATTCGATGCTTTTTTCATACGCTCGCGGATGATCGACTCATCGTCCTGCTGGCGCGCGCGCAGGCGGCGCTCAAGTTCATCGCGCGACGGCGGCAGGATAAAAACAGTCACGAGATCGTTGGTCAGTTTCTGTTTAAGCTGTTGTGTTCCCTGCCAGTCGATATCAAAGATAATATCTTCGCTTGAGGCGAGGGACTGCTCTACGGGTTTGAGCGGCGTGCCGTAGTAGTTGCTGAAAACCTTGGCGTGCTCAAGAAGCTCTTCATTCTCGACCATCTGGTCGAATTTATCCTTGGTGATGAAATGATAGTCTTTGCCGTCGACTTCGCCCGGGCGCGGGGTGCGGGTGGTAACGGAAACGGAAACATTCAGGTCGGTATTCTGCTGGAGAAGCGCGCGGGAAATTGTCGTCTTGCCGGCACCCGATGGTGAAGACAGGATAAAGAGCAGGCCACGGCGTTTGATTTTAATTGGTTGCATGCGGGATCACAGCATATTCCGCGCGCGCGGGCAATAAGCGAGGGTGAAATCCGCTTGAAATAACAGAGGATTTCTTTAGCTTGGGGCCCATGACAAAAGGGACCCAGAAGACGATCCTTATCACCGGCGCATCAAGTGGTATCGGTGCCGCGCTGGCCGCGTATTATGCCGCGCAGAGTCACCGGCTTTTCCTGGGCGGGCGGGACGCGTCTCGTCTGGACGCGGTCGCTTCGCTTTGCCGTTCGCTGGGCGCTGAGGTACATGTCCAGATTTCAGACACGACCGCGGCCGAGATCATGCATCAATGGATCGTAAGTACTGACAAAAGATTTCCGATAGATCTTATCATTGCGAACGCGGGGATTTCCGGCGGCACCGCAGGACTTGGACCGGAAGAGTTCTCGATACAGGCACAGCGCATTTTCGATGTCAACGTAACGGGTGTGTTGAATACGATCGCGCCTGTATTGCCGCGCATGCTCGCACGCGGACAGGGACAGATCGCGCTTGTCAGTTCGCTCGCGGGCTTTGCGGCATGGCCGGGTGCGCCGGCGTATAGCGCGAGTAAAGGCGCTGTACGTATGTATGGCGAAGCGCTGCGCGGCAGATTCGGTTCCCAGGGCTTAAAAGTCTCTGTTATCTGCCCGGGATTTATTAAGACTCCGATGACTGACGTTAACCCTTATCCAATGCCTTTATTAATGAATGCGGACAGGGCTGCGCACAAAATCGCCCAAGGTCTTGATAAGAACAGAGGATTGATCATTTTCCCCTGGCCGGTCGCGCTGGTTTCGCGAGTGGTAGGGTTGTTGCCGTCATGGTTGAGAATATATTTATTATCACGCGCACCGCAAAAAACTGCTTTGCAAAATTTTTAATAAAAGTTAAAATTGAAACTATCTAAGCGTCTATATGAGAAAAAAGTAATATTGATAGAGGTTGGCCGGTGCACAGAATGATCTATTTCGATGCTTTCTGTTAGTGGCAACGTGAAAGACTGAGTTGCACATTTTAAGGTAATTTTTGGATGGACATCGGGGAACTAGAAAAGAATGCGGACAGAGCTGCCAATCTTTTGAAGGCACTCTCGAACGATAAACGTCTGCTGATACTTTGCGCACTTTATAAAAATGAAAAATGCGTTGGAGATCTGGAAGAGATTGTAAAGCTATCGCAATCCGCCCTGTCACAGCATTTGGCACGTTTGCGCAAAGACGGACTGGTCATCACGAGACGTGATGCGCAGACAATATATTATTCCCTTGAAGACGCGACAGTTAAGGCGATGCTGCAAACACTTTACGGCATTTATGCGCCTTGCGCGGAAGCCGCGGAAGCTTAGAGTTTTTCAGCGCGCGGGCGCTCTCATCAGCGCGCGCACATTTTCAAAAACATCATCGATACTGATCTGATTCAGATCCTGCGCTTCGAAACTTTTCGCGCGCGATGTTTGCGGCCCGTGTTTTTTGATATTGCTTTCGTCCGAGCAGAAAAACATTACGACCGGGCATCCCGTCATCGAGAGGATATGCATCGGTCCTGTGTCGTTGCCAACGGCAATCGCCGCGCCGCGCGCCACTGTCGCGAGATCGTCGATGGTTGTCTGGCCGGCAAGATTTGTAACCTCCAGACCTTCAGCAATTCTTCCCGCTAATTCAATTTCATCTTTTGCGCCAAGGAGAACCGGGTGAAGACCTGCATCGATCAGTTTTTGCACAAGCGCACGATAGGAACTCTCGGGCCATCTTTTACGCAGATGGTTGGCCGAACTGCCTGGCACCAGCAGGGCATAAGGTTTTGGCAGGTTGAAACGCGCAATATCGGAATGCAGCCATTCAAGCGCATTGAGTTTTACATCCTCAATGCCAGCGAGTTTGAGCGTCTTCTGATGCCCCTGGAAAGCGTGATGTCTGGGTCGTTCGGGATCGGCGTTGCGATGCGACGCGCCGTTGACGATCCCCGACCATTCAGGTTTCGGTGAAAAAAGTTTGAAATAAAGCCCGGTGCGATCGTTGTTTTGCAGATCATAGACCCGCGCAAATCTTTTTGAATTCAGGAGTTCACGGAATTTTATCCAGTCGAACGGGTTAAGTTTCGGCTTTGTATCCAGCATAATTTCATCGAAGAAGCCGCTCTTGCGGGCCAGTTCTTCATAGGGCTTGCGGGTCAGGAGTGAGATTTTTGCGCCCGGATGATGTGCGCGGATCGCCTTCATCGCGCCAAGCGCGTAAATAAAGTCCCCGAGCGCGCCAAGTTTGATAACGAGAATGCGCGCGGGTTCACTCATTTTAACAGCTCCGTATAAACGTCGAGCGTTTTACCGACCATGATTTCGCGGGTGAAATTCGCATGGACATGCTCCATGGCGCGATAAGCCATCTCATATCTTTTCTCGTCCGGCATGGCGAGGATCTTTTCAATTGTGGCTGCAAGCGCATCGACATCATTCGGCGGCACCAGATAGCCTGTCTCGCCAGGTATAATGGTTTCTTTCGAGCCGCCGTGATCCGTCGCGACGACGATCTTGCCCATCGCCTGCCCTTCGACGGCGATGCGGCCGAAACCTTCAGGTTCGGTCGAAGCTGAAACGACGACTGCCGAAATCATATAGGCGGCAGACATATCGGAACAATGGCCCATAAGGCGTACGCGTTCACCAAGGCCTTTATCTGCGATCAGTTTTTCAAGTTCCGCGCGATATTCGGCGCGGCCCTGATCGTCGCCGATTAAAATGCAATAAAGATCTTCGCGGTTTACTTTTGCCATCGCTTCGATCAATACGGTCTGGCCTTTCCAGCGCGTCAGGCGGCCCGGCAGCAGCACGACATTCGCGCCGTCAGGAATACGCCATGATTTCGAAAGTTTGATCATGCGTTCGGGTGTCACGAGCGACGGATGGAATTTCTCCGGCGCGATACCACGATGGATCAGGCGGATTTTACTATCGTCCAGCGCATAATTTTCACGCAGGTAATTCGCCACATATTCGGAAATAGCAATAACGCGTTCGCCGCGCGCGATTGATGAATTGTAGAATTTTTTCAATTTGCGCGCATGAATATTATAAGGCGCATGGCAGGTCGTCATAAAATGCGCGAGTGAATTTTTGCAGGCTTCATAAGCGCTCCAGGCCGGGGCGCGGCTGCGCGCATGCACGATATCGACGCGGTTCTTCTCGATGATTTTCTTGAGACGTTTTGTGTTACGCCACATGACATAGGGATTTTTACTATCGACGGGAAGTGAAATATGTTCCGAGCCCGCGCGCAGGACTTCCGGGATGCGCGCGCCGCCATTCGAGACGATAATCGATTTCGCGCCCGCACGCACAAGTTCCGCCGCGACATCGATACAGCCCTGTTCCGCGCCGCCCGCTCCGAGATGAGGGATGATCTGCAAAACGACGGGTTTGGTCCTGGACATACAGAAATTCTCTTGAAGGGCTTGTGCTTGATCTTTCGTGTCTGATTTAGCACAGTAGACGCATGATTAGAAAGATCGAAAAGCTGGCTTATCAGTATGAAGAGGGCCGTAATGACCTTCCGACGGTGGTTTTCCTGCCGGGTTTCCGCTCCGATATGGGCGGGGTGAAGGCGCAGGACCTGATGACGCGTTGCAGGGCGCGTGGACAGGGCTGCCTGTTACTCGATTATTCGGGGCATGGCGCATCGGGCGGACGGTTCGAAGACGGCTCTATCGGGCAGTGGACGCAGGACGCGCTGGCTGTCATCGATTATGTCACGCAGGGCAAAATTCTTGTCGTCGGCTCGTCGATGGGCGGCTGGATCGGCTTGCATGTCGCCCTCAAACGTCCCGATCGCGTCGCGGGATTTATAGGCCTTGCCGCCGCGCCGGATTTCACGCGCGATATAGAGAGCATGTTGACGAATGAACAGAAACAGGCGCTCGTTGAGAAAGGATTTTTCTCGGTCCCGTCTGAATATGGCGACGACCTGATCATTACAAGAAAATTGATGGAAGACGGAGAACGTCAATGTTTGCTGGATCATCCGATTGATCTTACGATCCCGGTGATATTGATTCAGGGCAAAAAAGATCCGGACGTGCCATGGCAGCGCGCGCTCGCGATCAAGGACAGGCTGAAGAAAACGGATGCGGAAATTATTTTCATCGAAGATGGCGACCATCGCCTGTCGCGTCCGCAGGATCTGGAGCTTATCGATAGCGGTGTTTTAAAACTTGCCGTCTTGGCGAGCGGTTGATCCACAACAGGGCGAGCGCAGCCGGGATGCCTGTCACGAGGACTGCCTTCGCGTTCAAAATCAGCGACAGGACATCGCGATAAAGAGCGCTAGGCGAGGCATGGACAACCGCGTCTTCAAAAGGGGTGTAATGCTGTAAAAGATAGCCGGTTTCCGAGAAATGGAAGTCGCTCGACGCGTTAAGCCACACGAAAAGATCATGGGCCAAAACCAGAATAAGCGGGAAAGACCATAAAAACGACAAATACGGGCGTTTTGGGCAAAATTTCATAACCAATATCCTAGCTTGAAAAATCGAAAATAGCTAGGTAGGGTGCCTCCTGATTTTGGCCCGAAACGCCAGCCGCAATAGTTTCGGGTCTCACTCCGGTAAGGAGCGGTGGCCGAGCGGTTGAAGGCGCACGATTGGAAATCGTGTATACGGTCAAACGTATCAAGGGTTCGAATCCCTTTCGCTCCGCCATTTACTGTCATGACAACTCTGTGGTGCGCCATACCCCGCAAGCCCCGACATTTCCTGCCCGCTTGGAACCGATTGATAACGTTTCGATTACCAGGTCTGCGTATCTTGACGATTTTCCACGCTTCTTCCCTCAACAGCGCGTTTTAAGAACCATTTTTAAATGCTACAGTCAGCCGGAGGCCAAAACTTCTGAGAGAGTGATAAGCGGATTTTTGATCGATAAGTACCGAAAAGATGGGAGTTTCAAATAATGGTAGGTTGGGTTCTTCTTCTCGTGTTTGGATGTTTTGCATTATTTCTGAGTGCTTGGTGGTCTATTGCTTTTATTATTGTTTTAGGATGGCAAATAAATCAGTGGTTCATATACAAAAGTAAACCTTGGCGACGTGTGCACTTTCCTTTAATGCGAGCATATTCAGCTGCAGCAGGTTTAGAATCAGCCAAAGCAGAAAAGGAAGGGCGCGAATTTAATGTAGACAATGCCATCTATGACCTAGTTAAAGCCACATATTCAGAATGGGATCAGGTTCATACCGAAGAATTTATTCATCAGCAATTTTCTCTTTTTAGTAATTTTTCGGATGAACTACTAATCAGAGAACAAATTCTTTTGAAGAATCCGAATGCTTCTCAAGAAAGCATGGATAAACTTATCAAGCTAACCAGAGACTCATTTCAAACATTGGATAATAGCAAAAAAGTTAGGGCAGTTATCGCTGGAATTATTGAAAAACAGCACGGTCAAGAGCAGCGAGTTCAATATTTACTTAACAGTCTACAAGGCAAAGCATGGTAAAAACCTTTTATTCCACCTCATGATGCTTGCCCTGTTCTCCAGCTGAAGCGTAACATGCAAAAAAACAAAGGGAGTCTAAAAATGAGTGATGAATATAAATTAAGCGACGCTGAACGTGAGTCGCAGCGCGGGACCGCCAAGTTCTTCCGGGGTCTTGGAGTATTCTTCAGTATTGCAGCTCCGGGGGCCGGTTCGCTGGCCAAAACTTTTATATTTGACAAGATTGCCGAAGATGCCGACCGTCAGGCGGAAACCGGCGTTGGCCGAAAGCCGCTGGATATCGATCCGACCCCCTACTGATAGAGAATTATCATCCATAATAAAATCCCCGCGAAAGCGGGGATTTTTGAAATAGATTTAAGCGGCTTCCTATTTCAGGAAAGTCACGATCTGGGGAACGACCACTGTCGTCGCTTCTTCCATCAGCCAGTGACCGGCATTGGGTACGATCACGCCCGTCACGTTCGTTGCGACCAGCTTCGCCTGATCGATCAGCCCCTGACCCGAAGCCTTGGCCCCGGTCAGCACCAGCATCGGCATTGGCAGAGGTGTTTTCGAAAGCGTTTCGAAATCCTTCGCGTCCTGCTCAAAGGCACGGAAGACCTCAAAGCCTGCTTTCATGTGATCGCCCTTGGCATAGGCTTTCGCATAGAATTCGCGGTCTTTGTCCGAAACCGAAAGATTTGGATCGGCGGCGAAGTCATCCCAGAAATGATCGAGATAGATACGTTCGCGGCCTTTGACCAGGGCCAACGGTGTCTTGCCGTAGAAGTGGAAGTGCCAGAGATCGCGCATCAGCCAGACAGTTTTCCAGTCACCGACACCGGGCAGGAAAGCGTCCATCAGTACAATCTTGCTGACTTCGCTCGGGTATTGCGCGGCATAGGCATAGGCAACCATAAGGCCGATATCGTGGCCGACGATCTCGACATTGTTATAGCCAAGACGATTAACGAGCGTGTGGATGTCTTTCGCCATCTGGACTTTTGTATAGCCCGTCTCTGGTGTCGCAGAATCACCGAAGCCGCGCAGGTCGGGCGCGATAACCGTATGGGTTTTTTCAAGCTCGGTAATTAAGGGCAGCCACATATGGCTTGTCTCGGCGAAGCCATGAACGAGGACGACCGGCGGGCCCTGACCTGCGATCAGGTAGTGAATTTTAACGCCGTTCACATCCGCCGACTTGCTGGCCGGGTCGTCCGCAAAGGAAGACGTGATAAAACTGAGGCAGAGGGCGAGCGTCATCAGAAGCAGCCGCATGGTGAAATCTCCTGTTAAAAATTATCGTTAAAATTGTGGCGCTATTGAGCGCGGAAATTCCTGTTCCGTCAATGGGGTCTGCCAAATTTGCCAATTGCTGAAATACATAATAAACAGAAACCCATGAGCTTTGCGATTGGCCCCATCCAGATAGACGACCCGGTCTTCCTCGCGCCCATGTCGGGCGTGACGGACCTGCCGTTTCGCCGATTGGTCAAACGGTATGGCGCTGGGATGGTATTCTCGGAAATGATCGCGAGCCGCCCGATGATTGAGGATTATCGCCGCTCGGGCAAGAACACGAAAAACTATGCCGAGGAATTTCCGATGGCGGTGCAGATTGCCGGGTGTGAACCGGAAATCATGGCCGAAGCCGCGAAGATAAATGTCGAGCGTGGCGCGGCGATCATCGATATCAATTTCGGCTGTCCGGTGAAGAAGATCATCAATAATTTTGCGGGCTCTGCGCTGATGAAAGATGAGAAGCTTGCCGCCGAGATCATGGAGGCGACCGTCAAGGCTGTTGATGTGCCGGTGAGCGTAAAAATGCGTCTTGGCTGGGACGAGAACAGTATCAATGCGCCAAACCTGGCAAAGCGCGCCGAAGAGCTGGGTGTCAAGATGATCACGGTACACGGGCGTACGCGCAACCAGCTTTATAACGGCAATGCCGACTGGGACGCGGTCGCGCGCGTCAAGCAAAGCGTATCCATCCCGGTGATCGTCAACGGCGATATCCTGACACCTGAGGACGCGATCATTGCACGCGAAAAATCAGGGGCTGACGGGGTCATGATCGGTCGTGGGACCTATGGCAGACCGTGGATCGTACGGCAGGTGATGGATTATTTCCGTCATGGCAAAATTTCAGCCGCACCGGGCCTGCAGGAAATCGCGGCGCTTATCGAGGAGCATTACGATTCCATCATCGCGCATTACGGCACGCATACAGGCGTTGGCATCGCCCGCAAGCATATTGCGTGGTATTGCAAAGAGATGCCGGGTGCGGAGAATTTTCGCACCCGTATCAACAGGCTTAATGATCCCGAGATCGTGAAAATTGAAATCAGGAATTATTTTTCCGATCTTATAGCTCTTGCCTAGAATTCATAGCGAATACCTGCAAATACGCTACGGCCCGCGCCGGGATAGAAGATCGAAGTGGCGGTGCTCGTCGCGTCCTTGATGGTGCCAATATCGCTGACATAGCGTTTATCCGTCAGGTTGCGCGCATCCAGATAGAAATGCACTCCGTTTTTCAGTTTCACGCCGGTCTTGAAACCAAGGAGCGTATAGCCGGGAACCTTGAGCGTATTCGCCTGATCAGCGTAGGCTCCATCGGGTACATAATCGATCGTCGGCGTAACATAAAAGCCATTCGGATGCGTATAGGTCAGGGAAGTCCTGAACAAATTCTCCGGCACGCCCGCGATTTTATTATCGCCATATTGCGCATCGCCATCGAAATGGAAATCGCTGTAATTCCAGATTTGATTGAACGTGATGCGATCATTCAGTGCGAAGGAGGCGCCGATCTCGAGGCCCTGATGGATCGTGTTACCCGCATTGAACGTCGAGGCCGGAATGCCAACGCCAGTCGTGTATTGCAACAACTCGTCTTTGACCCACGATCTGTAGGCGGTTGTGTCCCAGCCAAAGCGGCCATGTTCGCCGCGCGTGCCGGCCTCAAATGTCCATGCTTTCTGCGCTTTCAGATCGACGAATTGCGTCGTCGTACCGATCGTCTGGGTGAGATCGGTAAAGTCAGGTACGTCCTGCGAACGCGTGATATTCGTGAATAGCTGAATATCATTTTGCGGTTGCCACAAGATGCCCAGCTTTGGATTAAGCCCGCTAAAAGTTGTGCTGTCGGATTTGGCTGTCGGGTTTGATGCCAGGCCGCCTTTGTCCTCGTAGTCGCGCGTTGAACTGAAAGCTTTCAGGCCGGTCATCAGCGCGATTTCAGGGTTCAGCCAGAAACGATTTTCAAAATAGGCTTCGTAATTTTGTGCATCCTGCTCGGCGTTCAATGTCTGCGCGCCGCGCTTGCCACTCACATTGACGAATTGCAGGGCTTCGTTGTTGCCTGCAAAATAACGCGCGCCCAGCAAGAGTTCATTCCTGAAATCATAGATATTGAAGGTAGAAGTATAACGCGGGCCGATGCCATAGGTGATGCCGTTCTGATCGATCACTTGGAAGATCGGGTGATAGAGATCCTTGTGGATGACCCAGGTGTCGAGATCCAGTCTGCCGTCACTCATCTTGAAGCTTGTACGGTTGGCAAGGCGCTGGGTATCCGTCACGCGGCCCTGATCGCCCGAGAGCGCGGCAGAGGCCGCCATCTTCGGATTATGAAGCGCATCTTCAAGTGTCAGCGCGCCGGGCAGTTGCTGATCGACATTGTAAATCCCGGCGTAAAACCTCGTTTCGGTATCAGGATTGATGCGATAGCCAATATTGCCGTTAAATACTTCGCTTTTGGTGTCCTCGTGATCGCGATAATTATCGGCGCGGGTTACCGTGCCCCCGGCCTGGAAATCGAAATTACCAAGTAAACGCGAGATTTGCGCATTGGCGCGTTTCGTCGTGAAGCTGCCGCCTTCGAGTTGCAGGATGTTGGGAGCGGTCGCCGTATAGGCGGTCGGGGTTACGAAATTAATTGCGCCGCCGAGTATCGAAGCGCCGTAGAACAACCCGTTACCGCCCTTGTATATTTCAGTGGAGCGAATCGATAACGGATCTATCTGGTAAAAGTCACCGCTACCATCAGCGAGATTGGTCGGAATGCCGTCCTGCAGGATCTCGATACCACGCGTATGATAGGCGCGCGCAATGCCGGAGCCGCGAACCGAGAGCCGCATTTCCTGACCATAGCGCGTCTGGGCGAAGACACCGGGTGTTTCCTGTACGATATCCTTGATCGTGCCCGCATAACGGTCCTTGTATTTTTCACTATCGATAAAGGCAACGGAACCGGCGGCTTTTTTAAGCTCTTTTTCCTCTATGCGTACCGATGGAACCGTCAATGAGCCTGCAGGCGCGTTGACGACTATCTTGGTGGCCAGCGCGGAGGCAGGCGTTGAAATTAGAAGCGCGGCGAGCAGGGTTGCGCCCGCGCCAAAGTGAATGCGTGATGACATGTTTTATATCCTGAAATGATGAATGAAATTAGTGCGCGTGCTGGTCCATGCCGGGCATGTTCATGCCGCCCATATCCATGCCGCTCATATCATGATCCATCGCCGCCTTTTTGCCGACGCGGACGAAAGGCGCAGGATTTTTCAAATCATGCCATTCCTGTCCCTTGGACGGAATTTGCACCCATTCGTTTTTGCCGGATTTGCATTCCTGAATCACCGGGAACCACAAAGTCTGCGGCGCGTCGGGCAGCTTGGTCAGGATGCCGAATTCGTCATACTGGTCGTCGGGCAGATTGCCGCCGCTCCAGATGACATCGGTGACTTCTTCATCGGACATTTTGCCATGACCGGCGGGAATCGGTTTCGCAAGTTTGTGTTTGAGAACGCTCACGTTCCAGCCAGGCTTGGCCTGTGCGCGCACTGACGCGAAACCGGCGGGGATTTTTATATGGACAGAGGTTGTCGCGCTGTCGCCTTCGCAACCATGCGCGATGCGGAACGAGGTTTGGAAATAATCGCCAGCCGCGCCGTTATCGGGATTGGCGGTGACATGCGCGTAGCTGGGGGTTGAGAGCAGAGTAAGGGCGGCGAATAATGCCAGTGATTTTTTCATTTGATAGGTCCTGTAATTGAAGTTTCGTGTTTTATGTCTTAAACGGCGAAAGCGTCAGGGGGACCTTGTGCGAGATAGGATTTTAAAACGAGTTTGGAGGTGTTGATATCCGCGAATTGTGTCGGAATAAATTTCGCGTAAGCGACGGAAATAAAATCAGCGATGTTAAACGAAGCAGAAGTATCGGCCAGAACAGGTGCCGCAAACGGGCATGTCTCTGCCATATCTTTTTTCTCATCATGGGCGCCGGCCGGGGCTTTGTCATCGTGCACGTAAATGGTTTTCGTACTCATGCCGCTACAGATGGTGATAGCGTAGAGTTTCGACGATGAGAAATCAGGCATAAATCCGGCAGGGATCAGGCCGCGAACAAAAATCGCAAACATTGCGAGAAGCAGAAAGGCGGAGCTGAGTTTCATGCCGTGTTTCATCAGCCCTTCTTTTATTCCATATATACAGGTATGGCAAGGTGGCTTGAAATCAGAGCTTTGCGCCGCGCTCGCGCAGGTCCTTGATAAGGTTTTTGACTTCATGCGGGGCGATCTCGCGTAATTTGCCGCGCTCCAGGTCTCCCAGTTCAAAGGGACCGTAGCTCAGGCGTATAAGTCGGTTCACGACGCAGCCGAAATGTTCCATCAGTTTGCGCACTTCACGGTTTTTGCCTTCGGTCAGGACAATCTGGTACCAGGTGTTCTTTCCTGTTGGCTCCGCTTCTTCGGTGATCTCCGCGCCGCGATAGGTCACGCCGTTCGCGGTAACACCTTTGCCAAGACGTTCTATTTGCTGCGCCGTCAGGCGACCATGAACGCGAATACGATAGACGCGCTCCAATGCTGTCTGCGGCGACATCATCGCTTGCGCCAGAGGCCCGTCGGATGAGAATAACAGCAGGCCTTCACTGTTGACATCAAGGCGGCCGACATTCATCAGGCGCGGCAGGGGCGTGCGGTAATTTTTGGGATCGAAACAAGGCAGGTCATAGACGATGGCGCGGCCTTGTGAATCGTATGTAGTGACCAGAACGTCTAGCGGTTTGTTCAGCATGAACAGGCGCGGCAGGGGACGCGTATCCGGTGTGACCGGCGCGCCATCGACGGTTACTTCATCACCTTCTTCGACAGGTGTCGTGGCTTCCGCTGTGATGCCATTAATAGTGACACGACCGTCGGCAACCATCCGCTCGGCTTCGCGGCGGCTTCCAACTCCGGCTTTTTGCAGAAAGACGTTCAGGCGCATGCGGCGGACATTGCCAAAAGTTACGGTAAAAGTCATGTTCTAAGTTAATGGCTGAAATGCCGACGGAATATTGCCGCGCCAGACAGATTTATGGCGAAGCCTGGATTTTTATTGCAGCCATTGAGTTTGAGCGGTGCTATAATAAAAATACCCCACGCGACTGATTTTCATATTGAGTTTTTGACGGTAATAATATTTCGTACGCGTAGATTTCTGTATGCTAATGTAAAGCATTCCTTAACTACTTCCTGCGTAAATTTCTAACATTAACATTCACGTATGGAGAATCCGGTGAAAAACCTCAAAATCAAATATAAAATTTTGCTGCCTATGCTTGCCCTGCTCGCAATAGTTGTAGGCGCGAATGTTTATCTTATTAAAGGCATGAGTGATATTAACGAACAATCCAATGTGATTTCGGACAACTGGCTCCCGAGCCTTAAAGTGAGCTCATCGACCGCGACCGCTCTTGCTCAGTTCCGTGTCGCAGAATATTCCCAGATGACATCCGAAGATCCGGCTGAAAAAGATAAATACGACCAGTTACGTGAAGATATCGGTAAGGAAATCGAGGCTGATTTCAAAAAATACGAGACGATGATCGTCAGCGATGAAGACAGAAAACATTTTGAAAATGCGCGCACTGAATGGAAGAAATACTACGATATTTCCAAAAAAGTAGATGCGACATACGAATCCGGGCAGAAACAGCAAGCCGTCGAGATGTTGAACGGAGAGTCACAGGCGCAATATACCAAAACGGACGATGCGTTGGATGTTCAGGGTAATTTCAACGATAAAGGGTCGAAAGCGGCAAGTGATCTCGCGGACGTTATGTTTGCCAGAAACAAGGTTATCGCCTTCACTGTTCTTGGTCTTTTAGCGGCCTTTGTTGCCTTTACCGTTTTCACGCTGGTGAAAGCGGTTGCAACGCCTGTCAGAAGCATTACCGAATATATGCAATATCTGTCGAGTGGAAAACTGGACAAAGACGTGCCATCGCGTGAACTCAAAGACGAGATCGGCGATATGGCGAGGTCGGTTCAGGTCTTTAAAGACAATATGGTCCGCGCCAAGGAACTCGAGGCCGAGCAGGCGCAGGAACAGAAAGCCAAGGAAATCCGTCAAGGCAAGGTGGACAAAGCCACGAAGAAATTCGAAGGTGCGATGACGGAAATCGTCAAATTTGTCGCAAGCTCCTCAACGGAACTCCAGGCTTCCGCCCAGTCGCTCGCGGCTTCCGCTGAAGAAACTTCCAAACAATCTAACGCGGTTGCCGCCGCTTCGCAGCAGGCAGCAGCCAACGTCCAGACGGTCAGCTCGGCTTCCGAAGAGTTGTCATCGTCCATTAATGAGATCGCCTCCCAGGTCACACGTTCGTCACAGGTCGCCGGTAAGGCTGTCGTTGATGCGCGTGAAGCTGGCGAGAGCGTCAAAATGCTTGTCGATGCCGCGCAGAAAATCGGTGAAGTCACGAAGATCATTTCGAATATCGCCGAGCAGACAAATCTTCTGGCGCTGAATGCGACCATCGAAGCGGCACGTGCCGGTGAGGCTGGTAAAGGCTTCGCTGTTGTTGCGGCTGAAGTTAAGAACCTTGCGAATGAATCCACGAAAGCGACTGAAGAGATTTCGTCGAAAATTGCCGAGATTCAGTCGATCTCGCATTCTTCTGCGGATTCGATCAACCAGATCTGCCGGGTTATCGAAGAAATCGACCAGATCTCCGGTTCGATTTCTGCGGCTATTCAGGAACAGACTGCCGCTACGCAAGAAATTTCTCGCAACGTGTCCGAAGCATATAGCGGGACATCTGAAGTTACCCAGAATATCGGCGCTGTCAGCGATGCGGCTAACGATACGGGCTCCGCGTCAACGCAGGTTCTCTCCGCAGCTAATGAACTCTCACGCCAGTCGACGATCCTTAAACAGGAATTCGACGAATTCGTGACCTCCGTTGCGGCGGCGTAATTTATAGGTCAACTCCAATTGACGAGAGCCGGGAAAATCTCCCGGCTCTTTTTTTATTTTCAATTTCTATATGCGTCCTGTCAAAATCAGGATCAGGAGAATGAGAGCGACCAGCCCGATACCGCCGCTTGGATAATAGCCCCAGTTACGACTGTGTGGCCATGATGGCAGGGCACCGACGAGTAACAGGATGAGTATGATCAGCAATACGGTCGAAAGCATGGTAATTTCCTTTTAATTATTAATAAAAATGCATTCGTCACCAATGAGCTGCGTTCGAAATAGTTGCCATGCTTTAAATATTTTCACGTCAGGGGAACAAATTTCCTGTCCGGCTGTTTGCGTTGAGAACAGTATTTGAGAAAGTAATTTACCTGGCTATTCACAAGGAGAATTTTATGAAAACATATATTCGGATGGCAGCCGTCTCAGCCCTCGCCGCTATTTCCCTTACAGCATGTGCCGGAAGCGGCTTTGTCCCAGCATCGCAGGCCCCGCGCGTTTATACAGCCGCACATGATACGGTCGACGGCGAATGCCAGCCAGTCCATCTCCAGAGAGAAATGAATAATACAGTTGAACATGTACGTGTCGTGCGTTGTGTTTCAGATAGCGGCGGCGTAACGCCGAAATAAATAACTGAGGAAATTATTTCACGCAGGGCGGAAATTTAAACGGCAGAAAGGATTGATATCTTTTCTGCTGTTTTCGCATTTACATACGCCGGGATTTATACGTAAAAAAAATTTACACGGGAAAATAAATAGAGAAAATAATTTTATGAAAGAGCTGGGTTATTTCCGTCGCTGGTTTCTGATTATTTTTGCGTTGTTCTGTTTCGGCATGAACATTATCGCCTATGTCTTCTACGAAAAAAATCAGCAGATTTCAGATACAAAACAATGGGTTTCACATACCTATGAAGTGATGAACCAGGCCTATAGAGTCTATACTGATATTCAGGATATGCAGACATCGCAGCGCGGCTATTTGCTGACAGGTGTTGAGAGCTTCCTGGATCCTTTTGAGAGGTCCAATGAAGATCTCAATGAGGCGATGGACAAGCTGATTGAACTGACGAATGATAATGCTGAACGTCAGGGGGATGTCGCTCAATATAAGCAGGCAATTATTGATTTTAGAGCCGTGCTCGAAAAACATCTCGCAACATGGCGGGAAACACATTCAATCGACAGTGTCGACTTCACCGAAAGCAAGAATGCGATGGATCGTGTGCGCGCGCTTCATACAAAAATCATTGCCAGTGAAGGTCGTCTGCTTGAAGAACGACAGATGGAAGAACAGCACCAACGTAAGAGCTATGTCGCTACACTTTTCGCGACCGCGGAATTTTCTGCGATCGGGCTCTTTCTTGCCAACGGGCTCGTCGGGTTTTTGACCTACCGGCGTAAATACGCCGAGGATGATTTGCGCCGCATAAATAAGGAGATGGAGGGGTTTACCTATATCGCCTCGCACGATCTTCGCTCGCCTCTTGTCAATCTCAAGGGCTTCGCGACGGAAATGAAATACAGTATCGAAGCATTACGGCCTATAATTAAAGATAACAAGACAGCATTTTCCGAAGATGACGGTAAAAAACTCGATCTGATACTCGATGATGAGATTCCCGATGCGCTTCGCTATATTCATTCTTCCGTCGAGAAGATGGATAAGCTGACAAACGCCATACTGGAATTATCGCGTATCGGTCGCCGCGACATGGAATTCAAAAGAATTGAGCCGGAAAGGATTGTCAGACACATCCTCGATACGCTGCATCATACCATCGCCGCTAAGAATGTCGGAGTCAGCGTCCTGCCTTTGCCTAGCATCATCGCCGATCAACTCTCATTGGAACAGGTATTTTCCAATATCATCGATAACGCGATTAAATATATGGACCCTGAGCGCCGTGGTTTTATCGAGATCGGCGGGCTGCGCATGCACCGTGCGACGAAATACTGGGTCAAAGATAATGGCCGCGGCATTCATATGGGTGACCAGCAGAAAGTCTTCGAGATTTACCGCCGTGCCGGCAATATCGAGAATATTCCGGGCGAGGGTATGGGCATGGCTTATGTGCGCGCGACGCTGCGCCGACTGGGCGGCCAGATATGGTGCGAGTCCACGCCCGGGCAGGGAACCACGTTTTATTTCACAATTTCCAATTCTTTAAAAAAGGGAGAAAATGAATGACCCAGCCACAACATGTTACGATCGTAATGATTGAAGACGATGAAGGTCATGCCAAGCTGATCGAGAAGAATCTGCGCCGTGCGGGCATTATGAACGAAATCGTTCATATTGATAACGGGCGTAAGGCGGCTGAATATCTGATGGGAAAAGGCGAACATAAGAGAAATCGTCCGCCGGTCCCCTTGCTGATCCTTCTCGATCTCAATCTCCCGGAACTTGACGGCTTCCAGATCCTCGAAGAAATCAAGAAAGACGAACAGACCAAGCTGATCCCGGTCATTATCCTGACGACGACGGATAATCCGCGCGAAGTGGAACGCTGTTATGCGCTGGGCTGTAATGTCTATGTGACGAAGCCGGTCGAATATGAAGCTTTTGCCGACTCAATCCGTAAACTCGGATTGCTGCTGGCTGTTGTGAAGGTGCCGGGCGAATAGCAGCTGCGACAAAAGTCGCCTTGGCAAAGAGTATGTTTTCAGGATAATTAAAACTATATACAGCTCTTTTGCCTTCAGATCGGCCTATAATATGTCTCTTTCGTTCAAAATTCTCCAGAATCGCGATTTCCGATTTCTTTTGCTGACCCGCATGTTCGGCGCGCTGGCGTTGCAGGCGCAGGCTGTTATCGTCGGCTGGCAGGTCTACTCAATGACCCACGATCCTTTCCTGCTTGGTCTTGTCGGGCTGACCGAAGCGGTGCCTGCAATTGCGTGCGCGTTATTCGCCGGTCATGTCGTCGATATATCACAGCCGAAAAAGATTTATCAATACTGCCAGTTCGTCCAGATGATTAACACGGCGCTGCTGCTATGTTTCGCGGGCGGCTACGTTGCGATAGGTGCGCACAGTCTTCTGCCATTCATGTTCGTGGGTGTTTTTGTCTCAGGATTAGCGCGCAGTTTTTATATGCCGGCTTCATTCACGCTATTGTCACAGATCGTCAAGAAATCGGATATGCCGGCGGCTTCCGCGTGGATGAGCAGTAGCTTTCAAAGTGCAGCGATTGGCGGGCCTGCGCTGGCGGGGCTTATTTTTGCCGGATTTGGCGCAAGCGTCGCCTGGATTTTGCCGGCGTTCTGTATGGTTGCCTGTTTTGTGATTCTTTCCGGGATTCGCGTCGACCATATCATCAGGGAAAAACTCAATCGGCTTTCGGCGATCGAAAGCATCAAAGAAGGCTGGGCGTTTATTCTTAAGAATCCAGTGCTTTTATCCGTGATGGCGCTCGATATGTTTGCCGTTTTATTCGGCGGTGCCGTGGCCATGCTGCCTGCTTTTGCCGATCAGGTCCTGCATGTCGGCTCGGAAGGGCTGGGGCTTTTGCGGGCGGCTCCTGCGATCGGCTCGGTATCGATGGCGCTTGTACTGGCGACGCGCCCGATGAAAATAATCTCTGCCCGCCGTTTGCTATACGCGGTGACGGGTTTCGGTCTTTGCATGATCGGTTTCGGGTTGAGTAAAATCTTCCTGCTTTCCGTCCTGTTTTTGGCCATGAGCGGGGCTTTCGACAGTGTGAGCATGGTAATCCGCGGAACATTGATGCAGCTCCTGACACCGGATGTCATGCGCGGTCGCGTTTCGTCGGTCAACAGCATGTTCATTATTTCATCCAATGAGATCGGCGCGTTTGAATCAGGCCTTGCCGCCAAGCTCTTCGGTCTTGTTCCGTCGATTATTATGGGCGGGATTGGCACATTGCTTGTTGTCGGGGTCACGGCCTCTCTGTCGCCGAAATTCCGTCGCACGCAGGTCAGGGCGGAAGAAGCAGCGTAACCGATTATTTTCCTGCCTGATTGATCAGACTTCTGCAATCCGCATTCTGCACTTTGCCGGTTTCGATAAAGGGTAAGATCGCAGCGAAAGGTGTCAGCAATGTGCCGAGAACGGCTGCCGCTGCTCCGCGTACGCCGATCTCGCCCGGATCAAGTCCGATAGACGGTTTTTTCAGCTTGCCGCTGACGACGATGGGTGATTGCGCCGAAAGCAGGCTGTTATCCTTCGGTTTTGCATCCAGCTTGGCGTTGATAACCTCACGCTTAAGATCGATTCCGACTTTTCCGACCAGCAGGGAATCTGTCGTATCAAGCACAAATACTTTGGAATTCAAAAGTCCGTCTTTCACCAGGAAATCCGCTACGCCGCATCTGATGGCGGTTGATTTATCGTCTCCGAGTACCAGCGGCAATGCCTGCCCCAGATCGAGATCGGAAGCTTCGACAAGCAAGAGGCTGATACGTCCGCCCGACATGATAATCGTAAACTCGCCGTTACTGGTCGCGAGCACGTCAGCAAGGGATAGTCCCTGTCCGGCAAGGTTGATCTTGCCACCGAAATAGCCATTGGTCGTTTTCTCAAATCGCGTGCCTGCGAAAAACTGGCCGAGGCTCAGCCTGTGCAGGTTAAGCGCCATTTTCATCGGCGGAATATCTTTCTGTCCGTCGATTTCAATCGTGCCGTCAACCGTCCCGTCTGCCAGTATCACATTGAGAGGATCGAGGCGCAAAACACCGTTCTTCAAATCAAAGCGAACGTCCATGCCCTGAAAAGGCAGGTTCGGTGCGTCTATCTTCTCAGCTTTCAACGTTACATCCATATCCGAAGACCGCAGCCGTTCGAGTTTGATCGGCACGTCGGGAATAAGTTTGGGACTGGCTTTCTTTTTCGCCGCGGCCGCTTTTTGCTCGGGTGCCGCTTCTTCACCGGAAGGCGGCAGGCCGATAAAGCCGCCAAGATCCTTGCTGGCAAGCAGGTGCGAGACCAGATTGGCTTTCAAGAATCCACGATCGCCGCCTGTATCATAGGATAGGCTGCCTGAAATATCGCTCGCGCCGATCTTGCCGGTAAAATCATTATATCCCCATACGTCTCCGGCCTTAGTCAATTGCCCGGAGAGAGTGTACGGAGGCGTTGGCGGCAGCGGGATGGCTGTCAGGTAGAATTGATCCGCTAGATTGTGCCCTTTAATATTGAGCGTTGCGTTCACGCCCGTCATCTTGACGGGGTCCTTGAATGTGCCTTTTAAAACCGCTTCGGTTGATCCCATCACGAGTTTGAGATCCAGCGGAAAATCCTTGCTGGTCTCGCGTAGCGTATCAAGCGAGCCGCCGGAAGCCGACACTTCGAAATGTTTTTTCTGCAGCAGGCCGCTTCCCTCGACCGTGAAACCCCCGGCAATGGTATCGCTGCCTTTTTCGCCGCCATTAGCGCTTGCCGTATTCAATTGCAGATCGAGATCGAGGCCCCGTACATGATCCCGATAAATGACGCGGCCATCCGTCAGGTTGAGTCTTCCGATAAGGGGAAAATTATGCCTGTTATCGGCGAGCACGGTATGGCTCGCGACGTTGGCTTTGGACAGGGCGGGAAAATCCCAGTTTTTGTCGCCGCTGTCTTTCTTCTCAAGAATCAGAAAAGGCTTGTTGATTTTGACATTACTAAGATCAAGTTTGCCGATCAGGAGTTTGAGTGGGTTGAAGGAAAAATCGAGCGACTCTATCGTCATCATATCCGGTTCGTCATAGCCAGGCGCATTACCAAGACGGATGTCCTCAGCATGGATATCGGTATGTTTCAGGTGCCAGTTAATCTTCAGAGGCCCGTTGATGACAAGCTCGCGTCCGATTCTCTCGCTGCCTCTGTTTTGCGTCAGGAAACGGGCGAGCGGTTCGGAAAAGACAACCAGAGAAATGATGCATAGGCAGGCGAGCGTCAGAATGGCGCTGATTGCGGACATCACGGGATGCTGGCGGATATGCATGAAAGACATCAAAAAAGACCGTAAAAATTGAACAAATATAACGAATGCGCAGGCACGCGTTAGGTTCCGCCTTTACGCTTTTGGAGGCCGGATTTTCGAAAATTTATCGGCCACATGGGTCGGTTCCGGCAGGCGGAATTTCACGAGGCAATCCATGACGAATTTGACCGATGTGTCGAAATCTATCCTATGCCCCGGTGAAATGAATAAAGGATTTGTGTTGTTCTTGCTGCGCAGGACGATGCCGATCTTCTCGCCTTTGTGAATAAGATCGCTTTGATTTCCTTTAAGCGTGCCCGGCATTTCATATTTACCGCAAAGAAGCGATTTGCCGACACCGATGCTCGGTGTATCAAGCAGCACGCCGAGATGTGTCGCAATACCCATACGTCTTGGATGCGCGATGCCCATGCCATCCACCATCAGTAGGTCAGGCGAATATGACAGGATTTTCAGTGCTTCGAGAATAACGGGGATTTCGCGAAACGATAAAAGTCCCGGAATATAAGGAAAATCCGTAGGGAGATGCGCCATCGAGGATTCAAGAAGTTCCAGTCCGGGATAGGAGAAAACACAGATGACGGCACGGCTGATATTGGATTTCATATCGTAACTGCAATCGACACCGGCGATCGTCTTTATATCGCCGAAGTCATTTTTAAGAGAAACCCGGCTTCGCATTTCCTGTTGAAGCGCAACAGCTTCGCCGGCCTTTTTCGGCCATGTAATATGATCGGGAATTCGCATCTACCTGTCCTTCAATTCAAGAAACAGGGCGGCATGATCAGAATAGGGTTGGGGGATAACTTTAAGGTCTATACGCTCCGCGAGTTGCTCGCTGCAAAGACAGAGATCGAGAATATGTTCTTTGCGATAAAATTTGAAAGTCGGAACATTGTCGCGATTGAGGATTTTCATGCCGGTTTCATTCATAAAAGGTGCGAGTTCCTGAAACCCTTTGAATATATTGAAATCCGCGAGGATGATGGATGCGCGTCCGTCATCCTGAATATGTGTTTGCAGCTCGGCAAATTGCCGTGCGCGAATTTCACGTTGAAGTGAAAAATGCGCGAAATAAAGTGCGATGTCGCCAGGCAGCGTCAGGCGATATATCAGGCGTTTGCGCCCGGCCTTGAAGTAGAGCTTTTCAAACACATGAGAGGTCGTCGAGAGAAAGCCGTTGCTCTTGCTGCCATGGAACGGAAGTTTCGCGAGCCAGTAATCAGGACCGTATTTATTCGAGATGTCGTGATGACAGTATGTGTCATCGCGCAAAGCGTCCATCTGGTTGAAATTGGATGAATGAAGCGCCCCCTTGTCAATCTCGACGAAACAACACAGATCCGGAGACTCCGTGCGCATCATGTCCTTCAACTGGTTAAGGACCTGTTGTTGCGGCGATACGGGGCAGTAAAAATGACGGCCGAATCTGGATACGTGATGCCACAGGGAACCATCGATACCACGCGCGTAACCTAGATTACTGAATAAAATCTTCATAAAACCTGTTTCATGATGCGCCCAATCCTTCCTACTATTTTCGCATAAAGGGGGCGTTTCCTGCAAAAATCATAATCGACTTTATCGCATTGTTTTTCATCGTTCGAGAAAAGTTCGTGCAATTTTCCAATTGTCTCCGGATCTTTAATCAGGATATTGGCTTCGCGATTGCGGCGCAGGCTCAGATAATCCATGTTGGTACTGCCCAGCGTCGCCCATTTATCATCTATGACTGCATATTTCGCATGAATGATAGTAGGTTTGTAAAGCAGGATTGTAAGGCCCAGCCGCAAAAATTTATGGAAGTACGATTGGGAAACATAATCCGCCAGCGCTGAATCGCTTTTGGCGCTCATCATGATTTTAACATTCACACCGCGCCTTGCCGCCTGAAAGAGCGCATGGCTCAGCAGGAATGGCGGCAGAAAATAAGGTGTTACAAGATATACGCTTTTCCGGGCCTGATTGATTTGCTCTATCAGGTTCCTATAGATCAGGTTCGTGCGAAATCTGGTCAGGGCAGCGACAAAAGTAAATTCTTGAGGAGCATTCAATTTCTTACCTATGGCGCGCGTGAATTCTCTCCGCCAGCTGCGATAGCGATGTTTCCAGACATGGGTAAAATAATTTTGAATATCCGCCACAACCGGCCCTGTCAGGCGGGCGTGCAGGTCGCGCCACTCTGCCATTTCCTTTGAAACGCAGACGCTGCCGACATAGGCAACGTTATTGTCCACGAGCATCAATTTGCTGTGATTGCGCGGAAACCATGTTCTGGGCGCAAAAAGATTGAGAATATTGATCCTGTTATAGAAGCGAACCGTACCGCCTGCCTGGATTATGTCGGCAATGATCTTTGAAGCATAGAGAGAGCGGCTGCCGACACGGTCAAGAATCAGGTGAATGGCAATGCCGGAATTTGCCTTGGCGCGGAACAGTTCAAGGAAGCGCATGCCGGCCTCGTCATCCTTTAGAATGTATTGTTCAAAATCGATGGAGCGCTGCGCCTTTGCACAATCTTCAAACATGGAATCCCATGCAGATTGTGGCGTGATAAATAAAGCTATTTCAGCTTCATCACTCATCTTCTCCGTCGTCATGAACAGCGTCTCCCCAGCCCGCTTTTTTCACAGTCTTGTAAAGACTGTCTCTTTTGGACAACCGGACGATTTCAAAAGCGCCGTCATCCTGACAGGTCTCGAGACTAATGACTTTCTGGCCGTGTGGTTCCCCAAGGGCGCGGAAATAGGGCTTTTTCGTAGGATTCTTAGTGATAACGAGATAGGAAAATTTTTCATCTTCGTAAGAAAGGCTGGCATCCGGCTTTACCTGCCTGTGCAGGCGTGAACGGTCGACCCTTACCGAGAAATGGCACCAGCGATCGGAGCCGGCGAGCGGGCAGGCTTGCTGGTGCGGGCAGGGTGCAGCGATATTTGCGCCAAGCTTCAGGAAATGATCGCGGGCGGCGAGGATTGTCCGGTATCCTTGCGGCGTTCCCGGCTCGATCATCACGAACGCGCCATTCATCCTGTCCCAGATCGAGTTAAAGACGGAAGTCGCGTCAGCTTCAATTTCATTGAAGACATAAGACGCAATTACAAGATCGTAATTTTTCTCAATAGGAAATTGCTGCAGTTTCTGTGAGATCCATTCGCCTTCGAGCAGGTCTTTGCCCAGGTTGCGCAGATATGTATTCGGCTCGATCAGCGTCGGCGTAATATCCGGCCATAAATTCCGGGCCGCGAGCGTCGCCGTGCCCGGCCCCGCACCAAGATCTAGAACGGAAAGAGGTGAGAAATCGGGATCGATATCTACAAATCTCGAGAGAACATCCGAGACCGCGCACCATGTTGCGGGAAATCGTGTCGCCAGATAGGCTTTTGCCTCGTCATCGGACGATATCTGCAAATCTCTCTGTTCATCTTCGCGACGGTATTTGCGACTGACATCGCTATAGGCGGCAGAGAGTTTCCGGCGATCTTCCGTCGATAGAAGGGATTCAATACGATCGCGAAGTTCAGCTGGAAGCTGCATGTTTTCTGCCGAATAAATGAAAGGCGATGCCCGTTACGATGTTGATAATCGAGATCGCCCAGAAAACGCCCGTTACGCCAGCGATCATATGGCCGAGATAAAGCCCAGGGATCAGCAGGACGATCAGTTTAGTGAACAACATGCCTGCGGAAAACTGCGGCTTGCCCATGGCGTTAAAAGCGCTTGCCCAGCCATTCACGATATTGCTGAGCGCATAGGAGAACGGCACGATCAGGAAATAGAGGATGATATATTTCTGAACTTCCGCATCGTTCGAGAAAACGCTTGCAAAAGAATGCGCGAAAAGGCCGAGTATGGCGGCAACCGAGAGCGACCATAAGACGCAGAATATAATAGCGTCCCTGATCGTTTCACGTACGCGGTCCAGACGCTGTGCGCCGTAATTCTGGCCGATGATCGGGGCCATGCCTGAGGCAAGCGCCATCATGATAATGAAACAGAAGGCTTCGACGCGGCTCGCGACACCAAAGGCCGCGACAGCTGCCGCACCGGATTTGGCCAGCAGGCCGAGAATAACCGAATTGACGATAGACGGCAGCCCGCTGGTCAGCCCGGCGGGAAGCGCGATCACGAGAATACGCTTCATGGAGTTCTTGAAAGCCGAAAGATCTTTCAGATAATGGGGCGCGATCATGCCGCGTTTGTGCATGATATAAAGCCCGGTCAGCGTTGCGCAGATATTGGCGATCAATGTGCTGATCGCCGCTCCCTGCAATTCAAGCCGCGGGAATCCAAGCAGGCCGTATATCAGGACCGGATCGAGCGCGGCGTTGGCAAGTGCCGCCGAGATGATGATCAAGGCAGGTGTCCGCGCGTCGCCGCTTGCGCGCAGGGCTGAATTGATGACAACCGGCAGGCAGATAAAGAAAATTCCGTAGAAATAGAGATGGATATAATCTTTTATTAGCTCAACCATTGTTTCATCAGCTCCCATCGAAAGAAACAGGGAACGCGAAGTTGCAATGCCGACTATGGACAGGAAGACGCTCAATATAAAAACCATCAGCATCGAGTGTGTGACGATGCGGCGGACATCTTCCTCCTTGCGCTCGCCGAGTAGACGCGAGACGACAGATGAAGTCGCGATTCCAAAACCGAGAAACAGCGAGAAAACAATATAGGTCACGGGAAAGGTAAAACTGATCGCGGCGAGAGGTGCCGTACCCAGCCGTGAAATGTAAAAAGTATTGACCAATTGAAAACTGATCATGGCGAAAAGGCCAGTGACCATCGGCAGGGTCAGGCGGACGAGGTGGCTGCGGATAGATCCAGTCGTCAGGTCGCCCTTATTGGCATATATACTCATGAAGCGTCTTGTTTCTCTGTAGCTCTAAGCTGTTCTTCAAGTTTGTGACCTGTGGCTTCAGGCGATTTGGTGTTGCGCGCGAACAATGAATAGAACGTCGGCACGACGAACAGGGTAAAGAAAGTCGCGAAGATAACGCCGGCGAAAATGACCACACCGATCGGGAAGCGGCTCTCTGCGCCGGCACCTGATGCCAGTACCAGCGGAACTGCGCCAGCGACAGCTGCCATCGAGGTCATGATGATTGGACGGATACGCTGCTGGGCCGCGGTTTTGATCGCCATGCTGAATTCCACGCCTTCGTCTCGCAACTGGTTCGCGAATTCGACGATCAGGATGCCGTTCTTCGTCGCAAGACCGACGAGCATGATGAGGCCGATCTGGGTGTAGATGTTGAGCGTCGCGCCGGTCAGGAACAGTCCCCACAACGCGCCGACAATGGCGAGCGGCACGGTCATCATAATCACGAATGGGTGAATCCAGTTCTCGAACTGGGCGGCGAGGAAAAGATACACGGCGATCAGCGCCAGCAGGAAAGTGAGATAAATCCCTGTGCCTGTGCTCTTGAAGTCGCTTGAATCGCCCTTGTAATCGATACGCGCTTCGGCAGGCAGAGTTTCCTTCGCTGTATCTTCGAGGAACTTGAGTGCTTCGCCGATCGTGTAGCCCTGCGCAAGGCCCGCGCTGAAAGTGATCGCACGCACGCGGTTATAACGGTTCAGCGATCCGGCATCGGCAGTTTCCGTGATCTTCACGAGGTTCGAGAGCGGGATAAGTTCATTGGTGCGCGTCGAGCGGACATAGATATTCGTCATGTCGGTCGGGGTCACGCGATCCTGATCCTGACCCTGCAGCACGACATCATATTCTTCGCCCTTGTCGAGATAGGTCGTGGCTTTAAGCGAGCCGAAGAAGGTCTGCAGCGCGGAACCGATAGCCTCGACGGTGACACCCAGTTCGGCGGCACGGTCGCGATCGATGGCGATATCAAGCTGCGGCTTGGTTTCCTTGTAATCCCAGTCGACGTTGGCAAGTTTCGTGTTGGCGCGGATTTTCGGCAGCATCAGATCACGCCATTTGGCAAGTTCTTCATAGCTCGAGCCACCAATGACGAATTGCACCGGCTGGTTAAAACCGCCGCCACCGACAGAAGAAGGCTGGATCGGAAAGGCGAGCGCGCCGGGGATCGATGAGAAATCCTGGAATAGGCCCGGCGTGCCTTTCTGGAAGTCGCCATAGACCATTTGTCCGACCGAACGGTGACGTTTTTCCCATGGTTCAAGCAGCACGAAAGCAAAACCGCCATTGACGGCACCCGTGCTTGAGAAGCCGGCAGGGACGATCGTGACCACACCGCGTGCTTCGCCGGTGCCTTTCTGGTCGCCGTATTTAGGCAGCAGCTTGACGAGCTTGTCCTCAACCATCTTCATGTGACGCTTCGCGTATTCCAGCGAAGAACCTTCCGGGGCCATCATCACGGCAAGGAAATAACCGCGGTCTTCAGTCGGCACGTATTCAGATTTGATGTTGTTGAAGAACAACGCACCAACGCCGATCACGCAGGCCATGAACAGGAAGGTATATCGCGGCTTCGCGAAGGATTTATCGAGCGTGCGCAGGTATTTTTCGGTCGCGATATCAAGCCAGCCGTTTATTTTGCGGGTAATGGCATTGACCTGGTGGCCGTCCTTGGACAGCTTCAGGATTTGCGAGCTTAACATCGGCGACAGTGACAACGCTGTGAAAGCCGAGAATACGATCGCGCCGATCATCGCCCAGGCGAATTCGGTAAAGAGTTTTCCGGCATCGCCCGGGATCAGGGAGACAGGGATGAACACGGCAACCAGAACGAGCGTCGTCGCGATAACCGCGAAAGCGACCTGGTTGGTGCCCTTGAACGCAGCGGCAAGCGGCGGCGTGCCGGCTTCGATGCGTTTATAGATGTTTTCAAGCACGACAATTGCGTCGTCGACGACAAGACCGATGGCAAGGATCAGCGCAAGCAGCGTCAGCAGGTTGATCGAATAGCCGAGCGCCAGCAGGAAGATCATCGAACCGATCAGCGAGACAGGAATCGCGACGGCCGGGATGATCGTCGCGCGCAGCGAGCCGAGGAACAGCCAGATGACGATGACGACGAAAAGGATCGTCTCGAAGATCGTTTTGTAAACTTCGTGAATGGCCGATTCAATGAACACGGCCGAGTCGAAGGCGATTTCAAGCACGATATCCTTGGGCAAGGTCTGCTGGATCTTCGCCATTTCTTCCTTGGCTTCGCGGATAACAGACAGGGTATTGGCGTTCGATTGCTTGGCAATGCCGAGACCGATCGAAGAGCGGCCGTTATAGCGCAGCTCGGTGCGCTCGTCGCGTGCGCCTTTTTCGACCTTGGCGACATCGGACAAGCGGACGAGATAACCGTCGCTACCGCGCTTGATGACGAGATTCTGGAAGTCCTCCAGCTTGTTATAGACACGGTCGATGCGGACTGAAAATTCCCGCGACAGGGATTCGATACGACCTGCCGGCAATTCGACGTTCTCGCGGCGCAGTGTGTTCTCGATATCGTCCGCCGTGATGCCGCGCGCGGCCATCGCCTTGCGGTCGAGCCAGATGCGCATGGCATAGCGGCGTTCACCACCGATCTGGATTTTCGAGACACCGGGCAGGACGGACAGGCGGTCGACAAGGAAGCGGTCCGCATAATCCGTCAGTTCAAGCGCATTTTTAGTATCGCTTTGCAGGGCCATCCAGAAAATCGGCTGGGTGTTCGCATCCAGCTTTGAAATCTGTGGGGCATCGGCCTCTTCGGGCAATTGTCCGGCAACGCGTGAAACGCGGTCGCGGATATCGTTCGCCGCTTCATCGACGTTGCGGTTGATGTTAAACTCAACGGAGATGGTTGAAATCCCGTCCTGTGATTTGGACTCGATGGACTTGATTCCCTCGATACCGGAAATGGAATCTTCGAGGATTTGTGTCACGCGGGTCTCAATGACCTTGGAGGACGCGCCCGTGTAAGTCGTTTCAACCGAAATCACCGGCGCGTCGATATCCGGGAATTCGCGCAAGGGAAGTTTCGTAAAAGCGACGATCCCGATGATGATAATCAGCAGGTTGATAACGCTCGCGAAAACCGGGCGGCGAATGGAAACATCAGATAAAAACATGGGCCCTGAACTTCAGTTAATCGTTATTCCTGTTTGGTATCTTCTTTAACGGCAGGTTGTGCCGGCGCTGTAACGGGCTGATCGGCGACGGAAGGTTCCGCCTGTGGCGCGGGAGCCGCGTCAGATGCCGCCGTCATGCCTTCAAGCGCTTCCTGTTTGCGCTCGACCGAAAAATCGAGATCGGTCTTGACCGCGTCGGGGATGGTTTTCTCGGACTCGATTTTCACTTCCATGCCGGGCTGGGTTTTGATCTGGCCTTCGATCATGACCTTGTCGCCAGCCTTGAGGCCGGATGTCACTTCGACATAACCGATCTGGCGGATGCCGGTTTCGACATTGACGCTTTGCACCTTGTTGTCAGGCCCGACGACAAGCACCGATTTTTGCGTTCCTGCGGACTGGATGGCCTCTTCCGGGATGGCGAGACCCATGCGGCTGCTTTTCACGATGGTTGTTTTCATCAGGAGGCCCGGACGCAATGTGAAATCGGCGTTCGGTATCTGCGCTTTCACCATGATGGCGCGTGTGTCGCTGTTGACGCGTGAGTCGATCGCGGAAATCGTTCCTTCAAAAACCTTGCCGGGATAGGCATCGGTGCGGGCCTGAATGGTCAGGCCGGGTTTGAGCACGGCAAGATATTCTTCCGGCACCGAGAATGACATCTGGATCGGGTCGATGGAATCGATCGTGGTGATAACCGTTCCGGGTGTGACGAGATCGCCGACGCTGACCTGACGAATGCCAAGCACGCCGTCAAAAGGTGCGACAAGGCGGCGTTCGGCGAGTTGCGCACGCGCAACATCCATGCGGGCGCGTTCCTGATCTTTGCGCGCTTCCGATCCGATCTTGGACTGCGCGAGTTTGTTGTAACGGTCATAGGATTTCGAAGCTTCTTCAAGAGTGGCGGCTTCCTCGTCGTCATTAAGTTCGACAATCACGGTGCCCGCTTTTACAGACTGGCCTTCGGCGACATTGATGCTTTTTACGGTTTCAGTCACAGTCGCCGTGATGGTCGCCGATTCAACGGCCGTCGCCGTACCGATGGCTTCGAGCCGATCCGAGAAATTCATATCGACGGCCTTGGCGACGACAACGCCCGGCGTGGTTTGCGGCATCTGGAAGTTCGCGTATTTATGTTTCATGTAGAACATGAAACCCGTTCCGCCGATCAGGGCCAGCACGACCAGACATCCCAGAAGCTTCAGGGCGATACGAAGTTTTCTTCTCGGGCGGCGTGGGGATGTTTGATCGATCAGCATGGGAATTCCACAAAAGTTAATTGGACGGTCTTTTAAGTAATTCTTTTTTAAAGCAGCGATGCGGCGCGTCAACGAATATATCTATACTTTATTATATAGGTCTTCTCAATCGACGCAGAATTCCATAAGGTACTTTTATGTTTGATGTAGGTCGCGCCGTTTTGCATTCCATCTCCGAAGCAGGATTAATTTTGCCGACGCGACTTCTTGTCATAAACGACCATCATCAGGAAATGAAAAACGATTTTCCCGACGCGGTTTTCTGGAGTCCTGAAAGTTCGAGCGAAAATCCGTCCGCCGACTTTAATTCCATCCTGCTCTTCTCTCCGAAACAGAAGGATGAAAACCGTTACCTGACGGCGCTTTCTCTCAAGCTGCTTGCAAAGGGCGGGGTTTTTGCCTGCGTGGCCAGTAATGAGAGTGGCGGCAAGACGCTGGCTAAAACACTGGTCGGTTTTGGTGTACCTGTCAGCGATTACTCAAAACATAAGTGCCGGGTTGTATGGACAAATGAACCGCAGAAAGCTGCAAACATCATGATTGCGGAAGCCGAACAAAAAGGCGGCATCCAGCAGCGCAGCGATGGCCTATGGTCGCAGCCGGGCCTGTTCAGCTGGGATCATCTGGATGTCGGTACCAATGCTTTGCTGCATCACCTGCCGTTTTCATTGCATGGAACCGGCGCGGATTTTGGTTGTGGCATCGGCGTTATCGGGTTGAAATTGCTGCAGCGATATAAAGACATCACAAAACTTACCTGTCTTGACCGTGATGCGCGTGCGCTCGCATGCTGCAGCAAAAATCTTGATCAATGGTCTGCGAAAGTTACGACGAGGCTTGCCGACCTTACAAAAAATCTCGATCTGCCGGAACAGGATTTCATTGTCATGAATCCGCCCTTCCATACAGGAAAGAAACAATCGGTTGCGATTGGCCAGGCTTTTATCAGGAATGCAGCAAAATGTCTTAAAACCGGGGGTATACTGGTTTTCGTGGCGAACAGTCATCTGCCTTATGAAGCGACGGCCGCAGAAAGTTTTGCATTTCACCGCATATTAAGCGAAGAGAATGGCTTCAAAATTATCGAGGCGATCAAGTGAGCAAAATAAGACTGGACAGGTTGTTGTCAAACCTTGGCTATGGTTCGCGCAAGGATGTCGCGGGCGCGGTCAAGCGCGGCGTATTCTGGATCGGCGATAAATCCATTCGCGATCCGTCCGCGCAAATCGATCTCGCCGCGCTTGATGCCGCGACCTATGACCGCGAGAAACTAGACCCCGTGTCGCCGCTGACTATATTGCTGCATAAACCGCGTAATTACACATGTTCGACCGATGAGCAGGGCTTGCTGGTCTATGATCTTCTGCCCGATCGTTTCGCGCATCGCACGCCCGTTTTGTCCTCTGCCGGAAGGCTTGACAAGGATTCGACTGGGCTTGTCCTGATGACCGATGACGGTCAATTGCTGCACAAAATCATCTCGCCGAAAGTGCATGTGTCAAAACACTATCGTGTGACATTGCGTGACGAATTAAAAGGCGACGAGGCTAAAACATTCTTCTCAGGCACTTTTTGCCTCGCTAATGACTTAAAGCCCTTGAAGCCAGCCTTGTGGCAGCCAGACGGCCTTAAAAGCGGCGTTATGGTTTTGCAGGAAGGCCGCTACCACCAGATCCGCCGGATGTTCTCCACACTCGGCAACCATGTCGAAGCCCTGCATCGTTTCCGTATCGGCAATCTCGAGATCGGGGATTTGCAGGAAGGTCAATATCGCGTATTAAATGAAGCGGATATCCAGACAATTTTCGGAGGCTGATCATGAGCTGTTGCGGGCATAAATCCACTGCGTCCAATCTGTTTTTGTTTCTGGGGCTTGCGGTTGTGGCGCTCGCACTTGGTCTTGCTGGGTTCAAGGTTTTCGACGGGCTGAAATATTTCAGAAGCTATGACCGCTATGTCACCGTCAAAGGTCTCTCTACAAAAGACATGCGCGCTGATCTTGCCGTATGGTCCGTCAATTTCACCGTGACCGGGAACGACCTGCCGACCGCGCAGGCGCAACTGGAAGAAAACAAAACCAAGGTTTCCGCTTTCCTCAAGGAAAACGGCATCGAGGAAAACAATCTCCGCATCCAGAATATCCAGGTCTCCGACAAGCAGGCCCAGACATACAGTAACAATGGTGACGGCAACGGGCCGCGTTATGTGCTTTCACAGGGGCTGGTTGCGCGCACGACCGATATTGATACCATCATCAAGGCATCGCAGAACGTGTCGCAACTTATTAAGGACGGTGTCGTGCTCGGGCAGCCGAATGGCGGTTATAATCCCGCGCCTCAATATATGTTCACCAAACTCAACGATATAAAACCGGAAATGATCGCTGATGCGACAAAGAACGCACGCGCGTCGGCAGAGCAATTCGCCAAGGATAGCGGCCAGAAAGTTGGGCAAATTCGTTCAGCCAATCAGGGCGTATTCGAAATCCTGCCGCGCGACCCAAATATAGTTGAAACCGAAACGCCGGATAAAACCGTCCGCGTCGTCACAACCGTTGAGTATTATCTTGCAGATTAACAGAGTTCTTGTTCCACTTGGCGTACTTGTATCCTTAAGCGGTTTTATTTCTTCACCGATTGCCCTGTTGCTCGGTGTGGCAATCGCATTGATCGCAGGCAATCCCTATCAGGATAAAACCAAGCCGGGGGCGACATGGCTGATGGCGATCGCGATCGTCGGGCTTGGCGCGGGCATCCCGCTCAATGATATTTTCAAGGTCGGCGCGCAGGGCATCGTTTATACGATTGCCGGGATCGCCTTTACATTCGCGATCGGTTTGACTCTCGGCAAGTTCTGCAAGTTGCCGAAGGATACATCGCTTCTGATCACCGCCGGTACCGCGATCTGCGGCGGCTCGGCAATTGCCGCCGTTTCGCGCGTGATCAACGCGAGGTCTGAAGCCATTGCCATCTCATTGGGTACGGTGTTCCTGCTCAATGCTGCGGCTTTGCTGATCTTTCCCTTTATCGGCCATCTGCTCGATCTCACGCAAACCCAGTTCGGATTATGGGCGGGGCTTGCCATTCACGATACAAGCTCGGTTATCGGTGCCTCTATCCAGTATGGCGATGAAGCGGTTCGCATCGGCACGACGATCAAGCTGACGCGCGCGCTATGGATCGTGCCGCTTGCTTTTGTGATCGGCCTGACATGGAAACATGAAGGCGAAACAAGAGTGCCTTTCGCGTCGATCCTCAAACGCTGCTGGTTTATCGCCGGGTTCCTCGTCATGGCATTGCTCACGAGCTATGTCCCGCTTTGTCACGAAGCTGCGCCGTTCATTGAGAAAATCGCCAAGCGGATGATGGTGCTGGTATTGTTCCTGATCGGGACGGGCATGACGAAGGAGCTTTTGAAAGCCGTCGGGTTCAAGCCTTTTGTGCAGGGGATCAGCCTCTGGGCGATCGTATCCATTGCCACGCTCGGGGCAATTCTTGTCGGCGCGATCGCGCTTTAGCTTTATTTCTTGAGAGCTTCCGGGTGAATGCCGGTCTCGGTCGAGATCATGTAGTAGACCGAATCCATATTCAGATCGCCGCCCTTGCCGTGTTGTAACACGTGGTGGGCGAGTGCCGCATCCATCATGATGATCGATTTATCCGGCTGGTTACGCTTGCGCATATGTTTCTCGGTCAGGTTGACGATAATCTCGACGGCTGCGTCGGGGACATTCACGCCGTGGTGTTTCTCGTAACCCTTCTTAAGATTGTTCACGATGCTGATCGCCTGCGGCACTGTCGGCACGCTCAGGAAAACCTTTTGAAAACGACGGTCAAGCGCCGGATCGATCGCGACATAGATGCGGAATTCATCGAGCGTCGTCGCGCCGATAATGTTCAAGTCACCAACTGTCATATAAGGCTTCATCACTTCCGAGAGACCGGCATAAGACGAGCCTTCGCAGGACGGCATGATCTGGTGGACCTCGTCGAGGAACAGGATCGTCTTTGGGTAACGCGGATCGTGATAGCGTTCGGCGATACCGCGGCAGAGCGGGATAAAGCGGCCCTGGAATTCCGCGGGGCCTGTCGTACCACCGGCCATCGAGGCGAGATCGATCTCGAGCAGGCGCGCGTCTTTGAGATATTCAGGTACATCACCGGCGACGATGCGTTGCGCAAGACCCGCGCACAAAGCGGTTTTACCGACCCCGGCAGGCGCAAGCAGCGCGACGTTCTTACGTCCTTTCTGCAGCAGGATCAGGATTGTCTGTTCAATTTCCTTGTCGCGTCCGGTAATAGGATCGAAACGGTTCATTCGCGCGAGAGCTGTGAAGTCGCGGCAGTATTTGTGAATGAGCTCCTCGAGCTCTTCATCCGAAATCTTGAACTTTGGTAGCTGCTCGGTCTTCGAAGCGTTGGCCATATCAGTGAATCCTTTGAGGGGTAGATGAGGTCAGGGAGTGCTCGATCTCATCCAGAGTATACCCCTGAATATAAAGGGCAGCGGTTAAATCACTGTAAAGAATGCAGTTGTCGATGGCTTTCAGGACCAGGGGCTTCGGACGGTAGCCGACCCCTAAGCCCGCGGCTTCGAGCATTGGCAGGTCGTTCGCGCCGTCGCCAATTGCAAACGCATCTTGCGCGGTAAGGCCTTTTTTATCAGCATAATCAAGCAGATAGCTCAATTTCGCTTCCTTGCCGAGGATCGGCGGGGTGACGGTGCCGCTCAAAACGTCGTTTTCTATATGTAAATGATTGCCGTGATGGAAATGGAACCCGGCACGCTCGGCGATGACCTTTGTAAAGAAGGTGAAACCGCCCGAGACTAGGACGCAGGTCGCGCCATTCGCCGCCATGACCTTGACGAGCGTATCGGCCCCCGCGCTCAGCTCGGTCGTCTCAAGCGTCTCCTGCAGGACTTCGCGGCGCAGATCCTTGAGCATCGAGATGCGCTCGCGAAGCGCGGTTTCGAAATCAAGCTCGCCCGCCATGGCACGCTGTGTGATCGCCGAGATCCTGTCTTTAAGACCGGCATGCGCAGCAAGCTCATCAAGCGTTTCCGAGGTGACGATCGTCGCGTCCATATCCGCGATCATCAGTTTCTTGCGGCGGTTCTCGGCTGCCGTCACGAAGACATCGATGCGGTCGGGTGCCAGCAGCTCCTTAAGCTTTTGCCATTGCGCGGGCAGCGGCTTGTCACCGACGCTTATCTCAACAGCCTTGTGCGGGTTGAGCCATTTCGGTCTTGTCGAGAAACGAATGATGTTCTCGTCCAGGAACGCCTCGATCCGCGCCAGATGATTGGGGCGGATATCGTCGCCGGTGAATATAAGATAAAAAGACATAGCAGCTATAATAGGGATTTTTAGTTCCAGCTCAACAGAAGCTCTTGGTGTTATCGCCGCCCGGTGCTAAAAATCTCGGGTGAGGTGCCAGAAAATGCAAAAACCGACGACCAAACCGAATAATCCGAATTTCTCATCAGGCCCATGCTCGAAACGTCCGGGCTGGACAGTTGATGTGCTGAAAGACGCATTTCTGGGCCGATCTCACCGCCATTCCAAAGGCAAGGAGAAGCTCAAGGAAGTGATCGAGCGTCACCGCCAGACACTGAACATTCCTGCCGATTACAAGATCGGCATCGTGCCGGCCTCCGATACAGGCGCTATCGAGATGGCTCTGTGGTCGATGATCGGCGAACGCCCGGTCGATGTCCTCGTGTGGGAGAACTTTTCGAACGAGTGGTGGGAAGACGTTGTCGGACAATTCAAGCTGCCCGATACGCGCACGCTCAAAGTCGGTTACGGCGAGATCGTCGATTTCTCACAAGTCGATACAGACAAGGATGTCGTCTTTGTCTGGAACGGCACGACATCGGGCGTACGTATCCCGAACCATGACTGGATCAAATCCGACCGCAAGGGATTGACTTTCTGTGATGCGACTTCCGCCGTCTACGCCTATGAAATGGACTGGTCCAAGCTCGATGTCACGACATGGTCGTGGCAGAAAGTCTTAGGCGGTGAAGCCGCGCACGGTATGATCGTATTGTCGCCACGCGCCATCGAACGCCTGACGAATTACACGCCCGAGCGCCCGTTGCCGAAAATCTTCCGCATGACCAAGAAAGGCAAACTCATCGACGGTATCTTCGTCGGCGAGACGATCAACACGCCGTCGATGATGGCCGTTGAAGACTGTCTCGACGCGCTGAAATGGGTTGAAACGCTCGGCGGTTCGAAAGGTACCGAAAAGCGCTGTATCGCCAATCTCAAAGTCATCGAGGACTGGGTCGCCAAAACCGACTGGGTCGAATTCCTGCCGCCGACCGTCGAGACGCGCTCGCGCACCTCGATCTGTCTCTCTATCGTCGATCAGCAGTTCTGCGCGCTCGATGACGATGCCCGCAAAGCCTTCGTCAAGGATATGACGGGCCTGCTCGACAAGGAGAAAGTGGCTTACGATATCGCAAGCTACGCCGCGGCACCTGCGGGCCTTCGCATCTGGGGCGGGGCGACGATCGAGGCTTCAGATCTTCAGGCCCTGACACCATGGCTTGAATGGGCCTTCGCCGAGACCTGCGCCAAATCCTTCCAGAAAGCGGCTTAAATATAAACAGCATTGTCACCCCCGCGCAGGCGGGGGTCTGGCTATAGAAAGACCGGATGCCCGCCTGCGCGGGCATGACGATTTCCATTTGGCATTCCCGTATTTAGTGTTAGCCTCTAGGTCTGTTTTCCAACAAGACAAAATGGAGTGTTAAATGCCTAAAGTACTTATTGCCGATAAAATGGATAAACTTGCGGAAGAGATATTCCGCGCCCGCGGTATCGAATACGATATCAAACCTGGCCTCTCCCCCGAAGAAATCAAAGCGATCGTAAATGATTATGACGGAATTGCCGCAAGGTCGTCCGCCAAGATCAACGCCGATGTCATTTCCGCGAACAAGCGCGTGAAAGTCATCGGCCGCGCCGGTATCGGTGTCGACACGATCGACGTGCCGGCCGCGACTGCCGCCGGTATCGTGGTGATGAACACGCCGTTCGGCAATTCGATTACGACGGCAGAACACGCGATCTCGATGATGATGGCCTTGGCGCGCCAGATCCCGCAGGCCAATGCCTCGACGCATGAAGGCAAATGGGAAAAATCGAAATTCATGGGTGTCGAGCTTTTCAACAAGACACTTGGTGTGATCGGCGCCGGTAATATCGGCTCTATCGTCATTCGCCGCGCGATCGGTCTTGAGATGAAAGTGATCGCGTACGACCCGTTCCTGTCGCAGGAAAAAGCGACCGAACTCGGTGTCGAGAAAGTCGAACTTGACGATTTGTTCAAGCGTTCGGATTTCATCACGATCCACGTGCCGAAGACCGAGAAGACCAACAAGATGATCAACAAGGATTCGCTCGCCAAAATGAAAAAAGGCGTTCGTATCATTAACTGCGCACGCGGTGGCTTGATTGTCGAGCAGGACCTGAAAGACGCGCTGGATAGCGGCCATGTCGCAGGCGCGGCGCTCGACGTATTCGAGGTCGAACCGGCGACGGACAATATCCTGTTCAAGCACCCGAACGTCATCTGCACGCCGCATCTTGGCGCGTCGACTTCGGAAGCGCAGGTGAATGTCGCGATCCAGGTCGCGGAACAGATGTCCGATTTCCTGCTGACCGGTGCCGTTTCAAATGCGGTCAACATGCCGTCCATTACTGCGGAGGAGGCGCCAAAGCTGAAACCGTATATGGCGCTGGCGACCGAACTTGGCAGCTTCGCAGGGCAAATTGCGGAAACAGCGTTCAAGCGCATCGAGATCGAGTATATCGGTCTGGCGGCAAAACTGAACACGCGTCCTTTGACGGCATGTGTTCTGGCTTCGCTGTTTAGCGCGACGAATGATTCCGTGAACATGGTCAACGCGCCCGAGATCGCGAAAGCGAAAGGCATTGTCGTCTCTGAAACGAAAACGGAGAATGACACGCAATGGCCGACAGGCATTCGCCTTAAAGTCGAGACTGAAGGCGGTACCAAGGAACTGACCGGCACGCTTTTCGCCGGGAAAGATCCGCGCGTCGTCTCAATCGAAGGCGTGCCGATCGAAGCCGACCTGACCGAGGACATGTTGTTTATCCGCAACGAGGATAAACCGGGTATGATCGGCGGTCTGGGTACGATTTTGTCGGAAGGCGGACAGAATATAGCCGATTTCCGCCTTGGCCGTATCGCCGCCGGCAAGACGGCGGTGGCGCTGGTGTCGCTTGACGGGCCGCTTTCTGACGAGCTTTACAAAAAGGTCGCCAATCTGCCGCAGATCAATCAGGTCAAGCGATTGAAATTCTAAGGTAATTTAACGGGATTCAAGAGCAGGCGGTGGAATTTCCACCGCCTGTTTTTTTTGTGCGCGCTATCAGTTTGTTCGGCGTTTTTGAAAGATTTTTCCTTTTTTCACTACAGCGATCACAGCGCGGTCCGCGCCTGTGTTGTCATTCTGAACGCATGTGAAGGATCCGGCCTGCTTTCAGATGAGATCCTTCGCGTACGCTCAGGATGACAGGACAGGGATTCTTATTAGTTTGTTCGTCGATTTTGAGATCATTTCCATCAATTTTGTCATCCCCGCGACCTCCTACGCTAAAGCTTTGGAGGTCGTTGTGCTTCAAAAGTCTATCGGAGCCTTGGCGTAGATAGAAAGCGGGGATCTCCTTTTGAGTGGCAGGTGATGCCTGCCTTCGCAGGCATGACAAGAGGGGGTAATCGAGCGATCTTACT